>DQUR01000190.1 GCA_015662175.1 Thermococcus paralvinellae
AACTGGTGGGCAAATAGATCATCTAAGCGGATAGTTTAATTAACCGTTTCAGTTTCTGCCCTTGTTAAACCCTCAGGAAACATTTATTACCATCTTTCAGAGCCCCACTGAATTGGGAGCTTTTAATTTCTATTACCGTAACTACGAAACAGCTTTCAACATAGCATTTTTAAACTCCTCATCGAAGCTAAGAGCATGTTGCTGTTTTATCGCATAACCCTTCACGAGCTCATAGCTGACATACTGACATTAATTGATGAGCGTGAGCTGTCTTCAAAGAATGCCCTTGAAAGAATTTTTAAGCGAGTTAGCGGAAGAGATAGGGAAAAGGCTCGCGGGCTGGCTCATGCCTATGTATTCGAAATTGAAAAATGGAGAAAGAAAATTGACTTCATGGTGAACTCCGTCCTCAAGGGCTCAAAAATTGAGGATCTGGAGCTTTACCTGGCCAATTTAATTAGAATTGGAGTTTTTGAGATGAAATTCAAAGGGGTTAATCCTGCCATTGCCACCGATTCCGTTGTTCGGGTTGTTAAGGAGAGATATGATTTGGCAAAGGCCAGGTTAGTGAATGCCCTGCTCAGGGAGGTTGAGGGTTTCAACCTTGAAAAAGCTTTGAAAAGGTTAAAAGAGAAGGACAGAGTTGAGTATCTGAGTGTTAAGTTCTCCCATCCAAGATGGTACGTTGAATACGCAATTGAATCTCTTGGCTATGAAGATGCAGTAAGACTCATGCTGAGCAATAACAGGGCTCAGCGTTACTATGTTAGGGTGAATCCTCTAAAAACGGACATTGATAGCCTATCCGAGTATCTGGAAGAGCACAACGTCAGGGTTGCCAGAACTCCAGTTGATGACGTTCTCAAGATTTTGGAATATAAGACTCCAATTACAAGGCTTGAATGGTACAAGCAAGGCTACTTTGTCATTCAGGACCTGGCTTCAGCTTATGTTGCCCATGTCTTAAGCCCAGAGAAAGGCGAGAGAATTCTTGATTTGGCGGCTGCTCCGGGCAGTAAAACCTTTCACGTTGCTCATCTAATGGAAAACACGGGAGAGATAATAGCTGTTGATTATTCCATGGAAAGGCTCAGCAAAATGCGTGAGAAGATGAAGGTTCTGGGGGTTACGAACGTCAAGCTTGTTCACGCTGATGGAACGAAATTTAAAGACAAAGAGGGGTTTGATAAAATAATCCTCGATGCTCCATGCTCAAGTTCGGGCACCTACAGGCAGTTCCCTGAGGTAAAGTGGCGCTTTGATGAGAAGAAAATTCAAAGGGTTATTCAGGCGCAGAAGGCAATGCTGAGGAATGCCTATCGCAACCTGAAAGCCGGTGGGGAGATGACCTACTCAACCTGCTCAATCAGAATTGATGAGAACGAAGAGAATGTCAAATATGCAATAAACAAGGTGGGTTTTGAGTTGGTCAATTATCCCTTCAGCTGGGGTGAGAGAGGCTTTTTAGAGATTGGAGATAAGGTTTTCAGGGCCTGGACCCATTTGCACGACTGCAACAGCTTTTTCATTGCAAAATTGAGAAAAGAATAACAATCACACCAGAGGCTTTCTCCTCACGGGACCCCTTGGATACTCCTCCTCAAATATCTCCGCTGTAAACCTGTAAACCTTTGTATCAGGATCAAGCCAGCAGTCTGGGGGCAAGCCAGCTTTCCAGCAGGTTTCTGCCAGAAATTCCTCCTCGTCCCACCCCCATTCAATAGGAACTTGGGGCAACAAAAGTCCCGAATGAATGCCCTTCTCAACTATCAGCCCATCCCTTCCAACCTTAATTTTCCTCGGCCTTTCTTCTGGAGGTCCTTCAATTAACTCGGGGGGCGTTAGAACGCTCACCTCAACGGTTATGCTGTCCATCTCATCAAGCGTTACCGGTGGAAAGCGGGGATCTTCAACAGCAGCATATATGGCCGCTTTTATTGTTGCCTCGACCAGGGGATACACCGGCAGGGGAAACCCGATACATCCCCTGAGCGCTGATTGTTTTGGAACACCGTAACGATTTAGGGTAACAAATACACCCATCTTCTCCCAAAGCCCTTCTGGAGTGTCCTCCGGTGGTCTGATAATCACTCCACTTTTTAAATACTCCTCGATTGCCTTCCTTGCAAGCCTAACAAGGAACTCTCCCCATTCGTCCTTGATCCTGGGCACGTTTCCCACCATATTTTCTTAAGGTCTTTGAGTATTAATCTGTTACGCAAAGCTTAAAAAATTGTCGAGCTTAACTTAGATGGGTGTCGAAAATGGTAATCATTGAGTTCGTTATAATCCCCCTTGGGGAGCTCAGTCTGAGCAAATACGTTGCTGAGATGGTAAAGTTTTTAGAGAAGAAAGGTGTAAAATATCAATTGACACCCATGGGAACTATACTCGAAGTTCCAACAGTTTCGGAAGGCCTCAAAATAATTGAAGAAGCCCATGAGCTAATGTTTAAGCTCGGGGCAAAGAGGGTCTTAACGACAATTCGGATTGATGACAGAAGGGATAAAAAGGTTGAGATGGAAGATAAGGTGAGGTCTGTGTTGGAGAAAGTCCGGGAGGGTCGAAGATCAGGGTTTTGGTTTTGGCGATTGATAGAGACAACGATTTCGGTGTTAAAGCAGGGGTTAAGGGACCGGTTATTGGGCGAGATAAATGCATAGATGCCGCCCTTAAACTCAGCCTGGCAGATCCAGAGGACAGCGATGCCAACGTTGTTTATGCTGCCGTTAAGCTTCGTGATGAGCTTAAAGAGAGCGGTGAGTTTGAGGACGTTGAGGTTGCCCTCATCACGGGTCATCATGACGTTGGAGTGAAGAGTGATCTGGAATTAAGCAGGCAGCTTGATGAAGTTTTAAGGGTGTTTCCCGCTGATGGTGTTATTCCCGTCACGGATGGAGCTGAGGATGAGCAGATTTTTCCAATTATAAGTTCAAGAGTCCCAATAATAAGCTCACGCAGGGTTGTTGTCAAGCAGAGTGAGGGCATTGAGACCACGTATTACATAATTTACAGATACATAAGGGAAATCCTTAGCGATCCAGAAGTTGCTAAAGTTGTTTTGGGAATTCCAGGGCTGATACTCCTGCTCTATGGGATAGCCAGGCTTATCTCAGTTAAGTATCCCCAGAGTGTTCAAATAGTCTCGGCCACAGTTACGGGAACGATTCTCCTTATAGTGGGGCTGTACTTTTTCACGAGAGGTTTCAGGGTTCGTATCTCACTAAGGGAAACCATAACAAAAGGTTTCATTGAGTTCATATCCATCATAGCGGGCTTGCTGATAATTGTGACGGGTGCAATAAATGCATATATCAACCTTGAGTACATAGCCCTGAAGAAACTTGGCGGTTTGCCCGGCACCCAGCTGATTGCCGTGTTGCTCTACCTGAACATTCTGAAAACACCCTTCGTAATTGGAGTGGGGGTTATGGTTCTTGGAAGGATACTCCAGTCATACCTACGGAGAGACCCCAACATATGGTATTACCTCACAGGCTTGCTTTTGCTTCCTGCCCTGTGGATCACCATTGACTTAACAACCCTCTATGCGATGTCCACGATGTCCCCCTATCTGCTTCAGTTTTTCAAGAAGATTGTGATGGCAATAGCTGATGTTATTGTTGGAACTCTAATCGGAATTTACCTCAGGGAAAAGGTTAAGGGATGGGAGAA
>DQUR01000127.1 GCA_015662175.1 Thermococcus paralvinellae
GGTGTGAGTCCTTAGACTAAGGATTCTGGAACTCTGATAACCCCCCATTGGATCATTTTCACAACGTGATTGGAGTTCTAAAGTCTGCTTATCTGAAGCAGAATTCATTTAGGGCTTCCTGTAAAAGCCAATGAGTAGCACTCTGATCAATCCTTCAACAAGTTGCCGTGCATATGAACACGAGCTTCTCCCCCATATCGGAGTTACATTAACTGGCACCACTGGGCCCGCTTGGTGGTTATTACCGTCTTCGAGATAGGTGTGCAAAATAAGCGAGTCCGGCCAACAGTGCCGGAGCCAAAAAGTTTTTATTTACTTCTCACTTTTCACATAGCGATGCCTTAAAGGGATAACTGTTCTAAAATTGAGGAAGGGGAAGATACCATGCAAGTAAAAGTAGATCCAGAAGAGATTAAGAGAATAAAGGCAGAGATTGAAACCCTTGAAAAAGAGAAAAGAGAAATTCAGGCTAAGCTCGAAGAGCTTCAAAAGGAGTTGAATATCTGGATACAAAAGAGGGATGAAAAGAATAATGAGGTTAAACAGCTCAGACAGAGGGCCAGAGAATACAGGCAAAAGAGGGATGAGGTAAACAAACAAATACAAGAGCTCAAAAAGAACAGAGAAGAGATTAATGCAAAGCTTGACCTTCTATATCAGGAGATATTGGAGTATAGGACCAAGAGGGATGAATATAATCAGCTGAGAAGGCTTAGAATGCCCAAGGAAAAGATTGAGGAGAGAATTGAGAAGCTTGAATGGGAGTTACAAACAAATCCCAACATAACTCCCGAGAGAGAAAAGCAGATTGTTGATCAGATTCAGGTTCTTGCGACAGAACTTGAAATAATCCAGCAGGCTGAGAGATTTCATCAGAAGCTCCAGGAAACCAAGAAAAAAGTTGAGAGCCTGAAAAAGGCAAGGAGAGCAATAAGCCTGGAGATTCAAAAGCTTGCAAATCAAAGCCAGCAGTTCCACGAGCAGATGATTAAAGCCTATCAGCAGGCAGATGAGATAAAGAAGGAAGCGGATGAATATCACCAGAAGGTTGTTGAACTCAGGGAGAAAATAAGAGAAATCAGAAGACAGCTAAGGGAAGTCGAAAGGAAAATAATGGAATATGACGAGAAGCACAAGGAATTGATTGCTTATAAGCTAGTTGCAAGGATGAGGGCAAAGAGAGACGCAACATTTGAGAAGGCAGTTGAAGCACTGGAAAAATTCAAACGCGGCGAAAAATTAACGCTGGATGAAATCCTGCTCCTCCAGAGATACAAC
Organism: Thermococcus paralvinellae; assembly: GCA_015662175.1. GTDB lineage: Archaea > Methanobacteriota_B > Thermococci > Thermococcales > Thermococcaceae > Thermococcus_B > Thermococcus_B paralvinellae_A. Next base: position 1,279 of record DQUR01000127.1, read on the forward strand.
CTGGTGTGATTCATGGAAATCATCAGGCACGAAGGCCCCGGAAGGTTAGGGTTAGTTAGATTAAAGGATAAATCTTTTAGAACACCTGCTTTGGTGAATGTGGACTTTACATTATCGCCCTTCAATTCCTACTTCTACCCGAAGGAATTTTCTGAGTATGACTTCAACCTGGCCCCTTCCATTCCGATAAGTTTTTACACGCCGAGCGAAATTGTTGAGAAGGCATTTTCCCGGCTAATTAACGTTGATTACTCAAACTTCAACGCTTTTTACCTTCCAGCGATCAGGGATGTTGAGAGGCTTGAGAAATTTTTGGATGAAATTTTAGCCAACAATAGCTTTGATGCCCTCTATCTGGGCAATTCAAAGGTTCTGGTTAAAGACTACCGAAGGTTCGTGCAGACCTTAAGAATGATCAGGGAAAAAGACCCCAATTTGGTGATAATCACCGATCTGGAGCCTTTCTTTTATCCTCTGGCGGTTTATCTTGGTGTTGATGCATTCGATACGCGCTCCCTGAAGCTGTATGATTTTCACAAAAAAGCATTTACCATGTACTCTCCTCTGCTCTGGGAAGAAGGGGAAAATTCATTGGAGTTTGCTGAAAAAGTCATCTCCCTCGTGAGAAAGGCCCTCGAAGAGGGTAAGCTGAGATATTTGGTTGAGAACTTCTTCCACACCCAGAGCCATGCGGGCATTCTCAGAATCGCCGATCTGGAGCATGGTGACTATCTCGAAAGGTACACACCAATTCAAAGGGAAACGATCTATTTCATCAGCGGTGCCTCCCAAAACAGACCAGAGGTTAAAAGGTGGCATCAGAGGGTGATTGAGAGGTTTTGCCCTCCAAAGGCTGAGCTTTTGCTTTTGTTTCCGTGTTCAGCTAAAAAGCCCTATTCAAGGTCAAGAAGCCACACCCTCTACAGAAAAGCTCTTCAGGAGGCTTTGGGAACTGGAATTTATAAAATTCACGAACTTATCCTAACGTCCCCTTTCGGTGTTGTTCCAAGGGAATGGGAGTGGCTGGCTAAGTACGATATAGTTGTAACCGGCCACTGGAGTGAGGAAGAGATAAGCTCAGCCGCTCAGCTTTTAGCAGAAACCCTCGAGAAGTATCCTGATATTCCAGTAGTCGCACACCTCGATGAAGCTTATGTTGAGATCGCAAAAAGGGCAGGCGAAATGAGCGGAAAGGAAATAATTTTTGTTCCCGTTAAAAATGGCACAACGTCAAGAAAAAGCCTGAATGCCCTGAAGAAAACCCTTGAGGAACTTGGCTTGGATTTGAGGGCTGGGAAAGAAGATAGGACTTATCGCTTCTATGAGAACATTAGAAAGATCTTTGACTTCTACTTTGGCATTGGATCTGGGGATGCCGTGCTTCCGGATGATGCCCAAATTAAAGGCTCAAGGATGCTGAGGATTTTCGTCGAAGGCAGGCAAAC
>DQUR01000216.1 GCA_015662175.1 Thermococcus paralvinellae
ATATACTAAAGTCCCATTTTTCCTTAGGCTCTTTATTGCAGCATTTATAAAGTGCCTCTGATAGCGAGCCGTTGCCATTATATCTTTCGGAGTCCTGCCCTCCCAGAGCTTGGGTCTAACCCACAGAGCCGTGCACGGAGCATCGAGCAAAATCTTGTCAGCCTTCAGGCCGAGCTCTGGCAAATTCCTCGAGTCCATGTGAATCAGTTTAACATTTTTAACCCCCAAACGCTTTAAGGTTTCCTCCATTTTCTTAAGTCTGTTTCTGGATTTGTCGATTGCTATTATCTCTCCCCTGTTCTGCATAAGCTGGGATAGATGGGTGGTTTTACCCCCAGGAGCAGCTGCCATGTCAATGATTAAATCATCCTCACTTGGTTCAAGAATTTTGGCGGTTACCATGGACGGCAGGCTTTGGGGGTAAAAATAACCCTTCTCAAAGCTTTTGAGCTCACTCAGGCTTGGAAGCTTGAACTTTGGCAAGGTAACTTCAACGGCAATTCCTCTGGTGGCCTTTATCATTTCCTTTGCGTTCATCTTCGCTATTCCAATCCCAACCAAAAGACCCTTTGGGTCTCTTATTTGGACTTTATCACCAGCCCTAATGTTCCTATCCGCCTTAAGAACTCCCGGAGCATAGAGCATGGCACCCTGATACACACTTTCAGAGGCGTATTTGTTTGCAACAACGGTTGGGAAATCTGGATTATAATCATCGGGGAAATTTGGGCCTTCCCTCTCAAAATAAATGCCCTCCTCAAGGTAAGGGCTTCTCTTAGGCTTAAGTCTCTCCTCCCTGAGTTTCTCAATCAGCTTATCCCTGCTGATCTTAAGCGTGTTGACCCTAATGTAGTATTTTTCTACTGGTTCTCTTAGCTTTTGCATTATCACCTCGGCATCTTCCCCAAAGAGCTTCCTGTAATACCCCTGAAGTTCTTCCGGAAATGCCTCAAGATACATGATACCACCTTACACATCAAAAAGACCGTATTTTTTGATTAGCTCAATAAAATCAAAGAGGTACTTTCTCAGTTCTTTAACAGTTAGCTCGCCAACTTCGAAGTTTATAAGCTCTTCTTTGCTCTCTTTTATTTCCTCAAACACTTCTTTTGGCTCTTTCGGACGATGGTAGTTGTAAAAATCTTCAAGAAAATTCTCGCTTCCATAGATGTAGGATTTTTTGAATTTCTGAATGAATTCCTCCACAAACTCTTCAGTTATTTTCTCCCTAGGAATGCCAAACACAAAGTAAAATCCCTGCAGGGTAGCCCCAACTTCTCCTCCGGGCTTGAGCTCAAAAGCTGGATGAGGATACAGCATTTCCCTCCATTCTCCGTCAAGATAGATGTAAGCGTTGAAAACTTCCTCAACCGGCTCAACCCTAAATCCCAGAGGTTTAAACTCCTCCCTGAGTTCTTCATTGAGCCTGAAGGTCTCACCCCAGATGAAGTTGAGCAGGTTGTGCATTTCAAGTAAATTCATAACCTCACCTCCAGAAAAGAAAAAGGCAAGGAGAATTTAAAGTTTAACTTCTAACCCTGAAACATGGAGTTAATCTGACCTAGAATATCCGTCTTAATTTCCTTCTGGATATCCGCTATGTTAAGCCTGACGTCTCTGTTTAAAATCCTTGCACGAAGGTACACAGTGATGTTTAGTTCGCTCTCTTCCCCACGTTTTATGTGTTCTGCCCACACCTTAGGAAGTTGAGAAGCATCAATCTCTACCTCAACCTTAGCGATTGCCGTTCCTTTGGCAGGCAAGACAACGGAATCGATCAGTTTCCCATCGGCAATTTCGTATCCATTAGCAGTTGTATCGAAGGTTATGTCCGATACAGGAACCGGAAAGCTGTTCGGATTGTAAAGCCTGATGTCGCTAAAAACGATTATTGAATTGTCTTCCACTGGCCCCCATTTTGAGATTATTCCTTCAATAGCCGGGGTTTTTATTAAACTGCCTCTGCTCTCTGTGGTTATGTCGAAATATGATAGGATGTCCGTTTCAACTTCCTGAGAGAAGTCTTTTTTAAGGAAAGGGATTCCAAATATTGATGCCTGAACACTCATTTTTATAATGCTCTTTTCATTGTTTTTTATGTGATTCTTCAGGGCATCAATGACTTTATAATTGTCAATCACCAGAACCCCATCAACCCTGTCCTGCATAAAGCCAAGCTTCATATTTTCAATTTTTCCAATCTTAATTCCGGCCCACTCAATTGTTAAGTTGTCAATGCTAATCGAAATTGGAATATCTTTGCCCAAATATATGTGAAACCATAGCTCGGTTGTTTTGTCATCAACATAGCCCCATTCAGCGATTACCTTGGGTTTAAGGTTAATAGCGACATAACCCAGATACCCCACCCATACCATCAAAATAAGTATCACTGCAATTATTATCTTGGCAATCCTCATAACTCACACCCATAAATGGTTAGCATTGGGCCGTTTAAAGTTTTTTCTAAGGTTCTCACCTATGGCGTGACTTTCCCGAACTGGTGAAGGGCCATCCAGTGAGCTCAATTTACAGCGACTGAAAAATTGGAAAAGTTTAAATGCTCAAAATGAATGAGATAACCGAAAAAATGATAAATCTACTCATATAGAATGAGGAAAAATTCTTGAAAAGATGCCTGGAAAAAATGTGAAAAGGAAAAGCTTAAAAAGCAAGCAGGTGATTAAATGAAACCTTTGCTTGAAGCACTATGGTATATCCTCCCAGCATACTTCGCAAATGCCTCCCCAGTGGTATTTAAGGGAAAAACACCGATGGACTTTGGAAGAAAATTCAGGGACGGCAGGAGAATCTTGGGAGACGGAAAGACATGGAGGGGATTCCTTGGAGGACTTTTAACGGGAACCCTAATCGCTGCCATCCAGTACTGCTTAACTCCAGACTTTTATGGCTCCCTTGACACAGCCTTAAAACTCGGCTTTGCCCTCTCGTTAGGGGCTCTTCTTGGTGATCTAATCGGAAGTTTTATAAAGAGGAGGATGGGAATGCCGCGCGGTTATCCGGCTGTGGGACTGGACCAGTGGGGCTTTCTCATTGTTGCACTAATCTTGGCCTACCCAATAAAAACACTTTCAACCGGGCAGGTTTTGTTTTTACTTGCTGTGACCCCATTCATCCACTGGGCGGCAAATATACTAGCTCACAAATTGGGGTGGAAGAACGTTCCCTGGTAGTCATGAGTTTCACACAAACCTTTTTTAAAGTGTAAGGTGTTAAAGCTTCTGGTGATGGCATGAGGATTAAGGTGAGGTATTTTGCCCGCTTCAGAGAGCTGGCCGGGGTCGATGAAGAGTATCTGGAGCTTCCCAGTGGGAGCAGGGTAGGTGATTTGATTGAAATCATAAAGAAGAGGCATCCAAGGTTTAGAAATGAAGTTTTTGCCCAGAATGAAGAGGCTGATGTCAACGTATCAAGAAATGGGAGCTATGTAAGCTTTGATGAAGAACTAAGGGATGGAGACATAGTTGCCCTCTTCCCGCCGGCGAGTGGTGGTTAGAATGCTAAGCGAGAGGGAACTGGAGAGATACGACAGACAGATTAGAATTTTTGGCGTTGATGGACAGGAAAAGCTCAAAAAGGCCAAGGTTGCTGTCGTTGGAGTTGGTGGACTTGGGAGTCCTGTTGCCTACTACTTAGCGGCTGCTGGAGTTGGGACTTTACTTCTAATCGATGAGCAAAAGCCCGAGCTGAGCAATTTAAACAGACAGATACTTCACTGGGAAGAAGACATAGACAAAAACCCAAAGCCGATATCGGCCAAATGGAAGCTTGAAAGATTCAATTCGGACATAAAAGTTGAGACATTTGTGGGAAAGCTCACAAAGGATAACATCAAAGAAGTTTTAACTGGTGTGGATGTGGTGGTTGATTGTCTGGACAATTTTGAAACGAGGTATCTTTTAGATGAGTTTGCCCATAAAAGGGGCATTCCCCTTGTGCACGGAGCAGTTGAAGGCATGTTTGGACAGGTTACAACAATAATTCCCGGAAAGACAAAATGTCTGAGAGAGATATTTCCGAAACCTTTAAAGAAAAAGGAAAATCTCCCGATCTTAGGGGCAACCGCTGGGGTTATTGGGACCATTCAAGCGGCTGAAGTTGTTAAGCTAATTACAGGCTATGGGGAAGTGCTGGCAAATAAACTTTTGATAATTGATTTAGCCTATGGAAGCTTTGAGATTGTTGAGCTCGTTTAAACCCTAACCCCTTCTTTTGGAACCTCAACCCTCTTTTTTACATTGATGTCCTTAATCAGGAATTCATCGTATTCTTCACCTATCTCAATGATCTCCATCGGCTTTCCCTCCAGATCCTGCGTCCTTATCCTAATCTCCATGTTGTACATTAGCCTTCCACCGTAAAGCTGTCCATTCTTAAAGACCATCTCCAGTATTCCATTGCTGAAGCTTACTGTTATGTTTTCGTTTTTATTTTCAACAGCTCCGGGGAATGCCTCAGCAACATGCTTTAAGTCCTCATCACTTATAGTGTAGTAAAAGATCTGGCTTCCGTTAACGATGGTCATGTTTTGAGGATCCTTTTTTAAATATCTCTTAACAAAGCTCACGAGATTGTACTCCCAGGTTAAATTTAGCAGGTTCTCTGGAGGTATTCCAAGGGTTTCGTTGGTGAGCTTTTGCCACATTCCGTTGGCATAGAGGTAAATCTCCCCATCCTTTATTATCTCCCTTGTAAAGCTTGAGCCCCCTCCAGGAAAAGTTCTTGTCGTCGTGTTTATATCAGCTTCATAAGATTCCAGATCAATGTATCCGATTTTCTTTGCAATTATACTCACCTCACCAGCATTAATTGTGGTGTTTCCCTGCTTAATTTTCACGTTAAATGTTACACTCACGTTCTCCAAGTATGTGAAGCGCTTTATCTTTTCCAAGTTTTTCAAGAGTTCCTCTCTTGTGTAAATCTTTGGTTGTTGAGTTGGAGTTTGGGATTGGGTCTCCGTTGGAGTTGATGTTTTAGTTGGTGTTGCGGTTGTTGACGTTTTTGTGACGCTGGACGTTGTTGAAGATGTCATTGTTTCTGGTGTCTCTGAGTGGGTTGTCGAAGTCACCTGGGTTGAGTGCGTTGGTTGAGTAATCGCTGATGTTGTGGAGGTTTCGTTTTTCCCGATGCAACCGGTAACCAAACCAGCTAAAAGTATTCCAACCAGCAAAAATCCTAACCTTTTCATCTTTCTCCCCCAAGAGTGTTTAATGGATGAAAGCTTAATAAAGCATTATGGTAAATTACTTCAGTTCCTGTTTCACTAGATGTAACCATGTTAAAAGTCCTCAATTGTAATCAATCGTAATTATTATATATAACCTTAGTCAAAGGTATAAATATCTTCCGCAAAAGGGGGGAGACCTAATGGTTCCTGGTTCAATTTTACTGTTGCTGTTGGCAATAGCAGTAGGGTTAATTATACTGTTTACAGGAAAGTACAGAGTGCATGCATTTTTAGTTTTGCTAGCAGCAGCATATTTTGTAGGAGTATTCTCAGGTCTTGGACTTGCAAAAACTGTAGACGCAATTGCGGCTGGCTTTGGTGGCACTTTAAAGTCCATTGGAATAGTGATTGCTGCAGGTACCATAATTGGTTACATTTTGGAGAAGTCCGGAGGGGCAATATCCATGGCTGAAGCTGTTCTAAAAGTTGTTGGAAAACGTAGGGTTCCCCACGCAATGAGCATCATCGGATACATAGTCTCAATTCCAGTTTTCTGTGACTCTGGATTTGTAATTCTCTCCCCATTGAACAAAGCTTTATCCAAGAGAGCTGGAATATCATTAGCAGTTACAGCTGTGGCATTAAGTACCGGATTGTACGCCACACACACTCTTGTTCCACCAACTCCCGGCCCAATTGCTGCTGCCGCTAATTTAAATGCAGACCTTGGGTTGGTTATCCTGCTCGGACTTATTGCATCAATTCCCGCTGCCTTAGCTGGCTTGTACTATGGCCTTAAAATTGGCAGCAAGATAAATATTGAACCAGATATAGAGGAATCATACGAGGATTTAATTAAGAAATACGGAAAGCTTCCACCGGCAAAATGGGCTTTTGCTCCTCTGGTAGTTCCAATAATTCTGATAGTTCTAAAATCAATAGCGGATTTTCCATCCCATCCCTTTGGAACTGGTATGGTGAAAGAATTCTTCGACTTCATTGGACATCCAATAACTGCCCTTCTTTTAGGAGTTCTGCTGTCATTTAAGCTCGTTGATAAGCTTGATGAACATGTATACGGACCAACTGGTTGGGTTGCAGAAGGATTAAAAAATGCAGCCATTATAATCTTGATAACTGGTGCTGGCGGGTCATTTGGATACGTTCTCAGACAAACTGGAATCGGAGACTACATAGGAACAATGCTCTCATCATACCATCTTGGCTTGCTTTTACCTTTCATAATAGCAGCACTTCTGAAAACCGCTCAAGGTTCTTCAACAGTGGCAATAATCACGACTTCAGCCCTTTTAGCACCGCTATTGCCTTCTCTTGGCCTTGACACTCCATATGGGAGGGCATTGGCGGTTCTTGCCATTGGTGCAGGTTCAATGGTTGTTAGTCATGCAAACGACAGCTATTTCTGGGTAGTTACACAGTTCTCGAACATGGAGGTTACACAGGGGTACAAACTTCATACCGTGGCAACGTTCGTTGAGGGCATTGTAGCAGCGATAATAATCCTAATATTAGGTGTAATCTTGCTTTAAGCTCAAAACTTTTTACTTCTTTTTTATTTTCGATGAAATCTCACAATATTAAGCGGCTTTACTAATCCTTTGAGCTTTTACACAGCTACAACTCAACGCTCCAGCATCATCATCTTTTGAAAACTCTTAAGGGTTACAGGCCTGAGCCCTTTTATGAAGGAGATTCCCCTCAGGATTGATTCGGGTGTATCATAATTTCTGATCTCAATGATTACATTTCTGGGTTTTAATAATAGCAGATGATGATAAAGGCTGAGAGGTATTTTTCCTTCTCCCGGTGGTAGGTGATCATCTCTAGCCCCATAATTATCGTGCAGATGAAGGTGTACTATTCTGGGGAGGAGTGAATATTCACGAATGTTAATTCCATACTTGAGCGAGGTTAGAAAAGCATGGCCTATGTCTATGCAGACGGATACGTTCTGCTCTATAAACGGGAGCATCTCATGGGGAAACGCTCCAATTCTGTTGTCACACATATTCTCTATCACAAGTTCAACCCCATATTCCTCCGCAATCGTGGCAAGTTCCATGAGCTGTATCCTTGTGTTGATAAAAGCCCTGTGATAACTTTCCCCTATATCCCCACCGTGCACAACGACGTACTTCGCGTTAAGTGTTTGAGCTATCACAAACACGTTCTCCATTATCCTTATGTTTCTCCTCGTGTTTATGCCAAGATCAACACTCACGTTCTTTCCATCGGCACAGGGAGCATGGATTGTGAAGTCCACATCGAGCGTTGCCAGATTGTGAAGCATCTCCCAGTTGATGCCATCTTCAGTAAGAACAGGGATATCATCAAACCCGAGCTCAATGACATCGATTGGAAGGTTGTCTATCGAGATTCCATTTTTAGAAATTTCCCTAACAACATAAGAGTTCACACCTACCCTAGCTTTCATTTTCCATTCCCCCAAAGGAATGAGTGATTAGCGTTTTGGTATATCCATAAAGAAAATATAAAGATTGTCGTAATAGACTATATTTTAATCGCTATCTACATATGTGGATATATAAAATATATAGAAAAACCTATGAGATGCCTGTACATTTTTTCATCAAGATCAAAATTTAAAATATTTCTTTGTTGCTTGGATAAATTATCACCCTTCTAAGATATTAGAATGTTATAACAATAAAGTTATTAAGCAAAAAGGAGAATATTACAATAATTATTCCATGGGAGGGTTAAAAATGAAGAAGTTGATCAATAATCCAGAACACGTTGTTAAGGAAATGCTGGAAGGCATGGCAGCAGCCCACCCAGAACTAATAAAGGTGCATTTTGATCCGAACTTTATTTATAGGGCAGATGCGCCAATTAAGGGAAAAGTAGTATTGATCTCAGGAGGTGGTTCTGGACACGAGCCATTGCACGGCGGATATGTTGGAAAGGGCATGCTAGACGCAGCGTGTCCAGGCCAAGTGTTTACATCCCCAACACCAGACCAAATGTACGAGGCCGCTAAAACTGTAGAAGGGGGAGCAGGGATACTCTTTATAGTTAAAAACTACACGGGAGACGTAATGAACTTTGATATGGCAGCAGATCTTCTTAGAAGTGAAGGATATAAAGTGGAATCGGTTGTAATTGCAGACGATGTGGCCGTGGAAGAATCGTTGTACAGTGCTGGAAGGAGAGGTGTTGGAGGAACAGTCTTTGCTGAAAAAATAGGTGGAGCTGCTGCAGAAAGAGGATGGGCATTAGAAGAAGTCAAAAGGGTAGTTCAAAAAGTGGCGGACAACGTTAGATCAATTGGCATAGCTTTAACTCCCTGTACAGTCCCTGCCGCAGGAAAACCAACCTTTGAGCTGGGTGAAGATGAGTTTGAATTTGGAATTGGAATTCATGGAGAGCCAGGGAGAAAGAGACTAAAAATAAAGCCAGCGGATGAGATTGTACAAATGATGATGGACGCGATTTTGGCAGATATGCCTCTCGAGAAAGGAGACGAAGTTGCACTCTTAATTAATGGCATGGGCGGTACTCCACTCATGGAGCTTTATATCGTAAACAGAAAAGTTTCTCAGATATTGGACAGCATAGGCGTTAAGAGGTACAAAACCTTAGTGGGCAACTATATAACCTCGTTAGAGATGCAGGGAGCTTCAGTGACAGTGCTAAGACTGGACGATGAGTTAAAGGAGTTGTTGGAGGACCCTGTTTTAACACCCGCCCTAAGATGGAAGTCTTAAAAGTTTTATTTTTCCCCTCTTTTAAACAAATGGCGGTGATGATCAATGAAATATACCAAGGAGTATTTTCTGAGGTTCATGGAAATATTTGCAAAACATTTGGCCGAGAATAAAGACTATTTAACCCAGTTAGACGCTGCAATCGGTGATGGTGATCACGGAATTAACATGGATAGGGGCGCTAAAACGGCTCTACAAAGATTATCAGATACAAATCCATCCACCCCTAGCGCAGTACTTAGGACAATTGGAATGGCATTACTCTCGAGTGTTGGTGGTGCGGCAGGACCACTATATGGAACGGCATTCATGAAGATGAGCATTGCCTTGGGAAACAAAGAAGAAATTGATGATAAGGAGCTAGTTAAAGCCTTAGAGCAGGCATTATTGGGTATAAAAGGGTTAGGAAAAGCACAGGTTGGAGAAAAAACAATGGTCGATGTATGGGAACCAGTGGTGACCTTCCTAAAAGAGGAGATAATCAATGGAAACAAGGAGTTAAAAGATGTCTGCAATGAGCTCGTACTGCTTGCTGAAGAAAGGATGAAGGCTACAATCCCTATGCAGGCAAGGAAGGGAAGGGCCTCCTATTTAGGAGAGAGAAGTATTGGACATCAAGATCCTGGAGCAACTAGTTCATATCTCTTCTTTAAGAGTCTCTGTGAAGCTTTGGGAGGGAACTGACATGCTCTCCATTTTAATTTTGTCACATAGTCCAGATGTTGCCAAGGGAGTCAAGGACATTTGTTTGCAAATGGCCCCTGAGAATGTTATCATTGAAGCCATCGGGGGAACCAAGGAAGGCAGGCTGGGCATAGATGCTGAGAGGGTAGTTTTAACCTTAAAAGAACTGATAAAGAAAAGCGATGGGGTTATTATACTTGGAGATATAGGCAGTACAATACTTGCTGCGAAGAATGCTATACAAATGTGTGATAACCCTAAAAAGGTCCGCCTGGTTGATTCTCCCTTAGTGGAAGGTTCCGTTGTGGCGGCTGTTGAAGCTTATTTAGGATCTTCTCTGGAGGAGGTTGCAAAAAAGGCTGAAGAGGTAAAATTTGCTAGTAAGCTTTAAGTTTTAAGCTGTTTTAGCTCATAAATACGTTTTTTAACCCTTGGTACTTTTGCGGGAGCTACTGAAAACTCTTTTAAGCCTATATTGAGCAACTTTTCTATCATATGAACTTTTCCTGCAATCTCTCCACAAACTGCAACGGGCTTACCAACTCGTGACATCTTGTTTACAACAAGCTGTATCGCATTTATAATTGCTTTATCTTCATCTCTGTAATATTTTGAGACCTCCTGGTTATTTCTATCGGCCGCGAACATATACTGGGTTAAATCATTTGTGCCAATACTTACAAAGTCGATATGCGGGATAAATTCATCTAAATTAAACACCACCGAAGGGACTTCTACCATGATCCCAACCTTAAAATTGCCAACTTTTACGCCCTCCTCTTTAAGTTCTCCTTCAATCTCCCTTATTATTTTTCTCACTTCTATGATGTCTTCCAGAATTGTCACCATTGGGATCAATATGCCCAAGTTTCCATGGGCTGAGGCTCTAATCAATGCACGGAGTTGGGTTCTCAATATATCTCTGTTTTTAAGTAGAAGTCTTACACCCCTGACTCCTAAGAAAGGATTTTCATCATTACTAACATTCAAATATGGAAGTTTCTTATCCCCCCCAATATCCAGAAGCCTTATAATAACTTCATCGGGATAAAAGCTTTCTAGGGCTTTTTTATAAGCTAAGTATTGCTCCTCCTCTGAGGGTGGAGCTTTTCTATTTAGAAAGAGGAATTCAGTCCTAAAAAGACCAATACCATCGGCACCCTTTCTCTTGGCAAAATCAATTTCTTGCAAAACTCCAATATTTGCCATAACTTTTACATCATCAAATTTAATTAAAGAGTATTTTTCTGTCTCTGCCTTTTCTCTACTATATTTCTCTATGAGCTCTTTAAGTATTTTAATCTCTTCTTTTGAGGGTTCAACAATTATTTTTCCATGAACAGCGTCCACGAAAACCAAGCTTCCATCATATTCTGAAAGATCTGGAACATTGAACATGAACGGGATATCCAGGGATTGTGCAAGAATAGACGCATGGCTGGTGTGAGATCCCTTTTTACATAATATGGCACCTACTCCCAGATTCTTAAACTCCACAACCTCAGAAGGGAAGATTTCCTCCAAATACACAATATCTCCTGGAGATATTCTCTTTTTCTCTTCACCGTATATTTCATAGAGAAGCTTTGTAAATACATCTTTAACGTCATGCTGTCTTTCTCTTATCAATGGATTATCAATATTAAGGAAAAGCTCTATTACCTCATCCCTTACTTTATTTAGATCCTCTATTGTTATTTTACCATGAGAAGCCTTGTTACTTAATCTATCCCACAGAAAGGGATCATCCAGAATCATTGTATGGAATCCAAGAATTTCTTTTACCTCTTGAGATGTTTCCTTTTTAATTGCCTCCAATAATTTACTTTTCAATCTTTCTGCAGCTTTTTTTAGTTCTTCTAGCGTTATCTTCTGATCCTTTTGAAAGTCAACCTTCTTTGTCAGGATAATCAAATGTCCAAAAGCGTAGCCTTCAGAAACTATAAAGTGGGGGTGTATAATAAAAATCTTACTCGCCACTAACAACACCTTCCACAACCTTTATTACGTCTTCTGCATCATCACCTTCAACTATAACCTCAATCTCAACACCTAGATCAATGCCCAGAGTTATGACACTCAGCACGCTTTTTGCATTTACAGCCTTATCCCCATATTTAATTATGACACTGCTTTTAAATTTTGAGAGCTTTTTTACCAGTTGTGAGGCCGGTCTGGCATGCAATCCTTCTGGATTCGTAACCATCATTTTTTTAACGATCTTTGGCAACCTAATCCCCTCCACCCTTAGTTAATCAGCATTCTCCCATTTCTTTGTACCGGCCGGGTTGCCACAATATTTGCCCCAGAATTGCCAATGTTCTCAACAAGTATCTGTCCAAGTTTAACAGGTGCCTTGACCTCTATGTTAGCTAACTCTTTCATTATTTTGGGTATCAGCTCTTTAGGAACAGGCTTATCTGTCTTTACGGATACCGTTGGAAAGTCACCGTCCTTTACTTTCACGACACTCATAACAATAC
>DQUR01000196.1 GCA_015662175.1 Thermococcus paralvinellae
AAGATCAATTAATGAGTATCTTGGCATCTGTGCTTTGGGCGATAAGTTAAGAAGCTCCCTTCCTTCTTCGAATGTTACCTCCACAACCCTTTTGTCCTACCCAACTTTCATCCTAATAGAATTGGGGATATACCTATGTGCCTTTAGCTTAGCAACCTCCTGAGATCTGTTCATCGTGGATTTTAGGGCCAAAAGCCCTTCCCATCAAGTCCACTCTCACGACGGAGTTGGGCTTCGTCAGTCTTAACTTTCCTCTAGGTTCATGTGGGAGTAAATGCCTGTCAGCGGTAAAGCCACAGTTATCATACTTCACTGGCTCATTTCGGGATTTCAGCGCATCTTGGACTGGTGGATAAGTGCCAGCGGGATTCACGAGCTCGATTTTTAACCCAATAAGAAATAGATGATTTTACTCTAAGTTGTGTGGGGATAATTTTCGGTTGAACTTCCTTGAGCCATCAAACATTTTGAGCTTGTTCAGGTATTCTATCATAAGTTTCCACAATCCTGTGGAGTTCGCTCAAGTTAGCCCGCTCCTCTCCGGATGATAAACGTCGAGACTCATAACTTGTGTAAGCTGTTTTCAATGCGGAATCAACATAGTGCCTGGCAAAGGGCCAGTCCTTGAGGGATCATTTCATTTGGATTTTGAGATGCATGGGATTATTGGGGTATTTCATAATCTTTTCACATTGTGTTGACCAATATTTCTTACCGGAGTAGTCTTTGAATAGGTCGTGAGGAGGTCGTTCGTGTTTCAGTGAGTGTTGTTTTTATATGTTTGTATTTGTCTTTCTGGATGTCCTTTTCCCTGTTCCATTTCTGTATTGTTTTTAGATGTAACGCTAGGTACTTTGCTCGTCTCCTTGACCATGTAAAATTCTCAACCCTCACAATCAAACACAAAAACTCTTAAAAATTCCGCTTAAAAAAGAACAGTCAATGAAGGCATGAAGTAAAATGTGGGCCGGCAACAGAGACTCCCCGCTCATGGCTCACGGGGGCGGATGCACCGGCCCTGTAGGCTCGGCGTGAACACACTCCGCCCATCGAGCCCGGTATCTCGCGGAGGCGGGTTCAACCGAGCCCCTGCGAGGGTGTTGTACCCTCGCTGTCGGCAGTAATAGATATGATGCCAAAAATTTAAACCTTTATGCTGTACTTATCAGGATCACACCACCTACTGCCATTATCAATCCCGCCAAAATCTTGCTGTTCGGGGGCTCTTTTAAGATGAGGATGGCCAGTACCGCTGAAATAATTGGATTTATGGCTGTAATTGGGGCCGCGATTGAAGAGCCGACCAAACTAACCGCCTTTACAAATGAGTACTGCCCAACGAATAAACCTAAAATAGCCGCCCCTGTTAATGCCGCAAATTCCCTTTTTGTAATTGCCCCTATCTCATCTTTATACCTATTCAGGAACACGCTTATTCCCAGGGCAGCAAACATCATTCTAAGTCCGGCCAGAGTAAAGGCGGAGATTTTAGCAGAAAGCCACTCCATGGTGATTATAGCAAGGCTCCATGATAGGGGCGTTAAAAGAGCAAACATAAACCCTTTCATATCCACATGCTCCTCAATCTCCCCCTGTCTCACGATTATAATAGCAAGAACTATTAGAATAGCACCAATTACAACTTGTATATCAATGCTCCTCCCAAGAAACAGGTAGGCCCATAAAATTGCCCATAGGGGATAGGATGAGGTTATGGGAACAGTTCTTGAAACACCCATGATTTTCATGGCATTGAAGAAGAAGTAATCACCGATGACGAATCCGAATTGTGCGGAGATAAATGCAACTAAAAGTTGAAGAGGTGTCATATTCAAGACCTCTCTCCAGTTCCCATTGATTGTAAAGAATACTGCATAAATCACCGCAATGATGTAAAGCCTAACTATGTTCACCGTTATGGCACTTTTATTTTTCATGCTGAGCTTTAGCAGTATCGATGAAAATCCCCACCCAAACGCTGATAAGAGTGACAGTATTACTCCAAGCATCAATGTGTTCATGTGCTTTCGTCCTCCAGTCAGCTTAAAAACTTAACGTTTCGATAGATATCATAAATGGGCTTATAAACCCCACAGACAACAGCCTGTTAGATGATGACCTCGGCAGAACTGAGCCGTGCAATGATGATGATCTTGAGTGCTGATAAAATTTAAAAATCAGCGAATAAGAACGTTTATTTTCCCTGGAACAATGCTTATGCCGTATTCCCTTGAAACATCCTTCATAGCTTCCTTTATTATCCTAATTGCATCCTCTTTTAGTTTATCATCGGAAATTCCCGAAAATGCTCCAAATAGTCCACCGATTTCTTCTTTTGAAATGCTGACCTCAAATGAAACCTCAACCTTTGAACCTGTGAAGTTCCAGTTCATTTTAAGCCACTTAAATGTGACCCTTGGCAACAGCTTGAGTTCACTTTGAATCTTGGACTTCAGCGTTTCCATTGCCGGCTCAACACGACTCTTAAGTAAAGTTTGTTCTGCTTCCCTCTTCTTATCCTCGGTTAGGAACGAAAGTTCTTCAATTCCCGCTTCTTTAAGGAGCTTTTCAACTTCTTTTTCCAACAGTGCTTTCTTCTTAAGAATCTCCGTTGCTTTGTCACTTACTTGGGATGGAGTGGGGGGAGCTTCTCCAGCACCCTTTAGATTAAGCTTGACCTCCCTAACAATTACCTCCTCCCCAACCTCTTTGGCCAGTTCTCTGGCATATT
>DQUR01000206.1 GCA_015662175.1 Thermococcus paralvinellae
TCTTTCAAATTACCCAGAGCTTGCCAAGCTTTTAATTGGGTTTTTAATGGTCGTTGGAGGAGGTGCGGGGAGTACAGCAGGTGGTATAAAACTAATTAGGATTACGTTAACATATGAGAGCTTGAAATGGACTATTCAGCAGGCTATCCTTCCAAAAGGAGCTGTCATTAAGAGGAAAGTTGGAAATTACATATTTTCAGAGGACGAAATTCAGGAGGTGTTTAGCTTTACAATGACGTACTTTGCATTCCTCCTAATAGGCACGGTGTGGATAATGGCAAGACTTGGGGTTCCCGTTGCCAACGCCTTCTTTGAAGTAGCCTCAGCCCAGGGCAACGTTGGTCTAAGTGTTGGCATAACTTCGCCAACCCTTCCCGTGGACGTGAAAATACTTCTAATCCTTCACATGTGGATTGGAAGATTGGAGATATTCTCCACACTGGTTTTTATAGTCAGTGCTGTAATGCTCATCCCAAGGCTTGTGGAGAGGAGATGAATGCTGATACGGGTTGAGGGAGTAAGTTTCCGATATCCAAGGGCTAAGGAATATTCACTCAAGAACATAAATCTCAAGGTTAGGAAAGGAGAATTTTTGGGAATTTTAGGGGCTAGTGGAAGTGGAAAATCAACCCTTTGTCTGACTTTTAATGGAATTATCCCCCATTCAATAAAAGGTGAATTTAAGGGGGACGTTTATGTGAAGGGGTACAACACGAGGGATACAAGTGTTGCGAGGCTTTCTACAATTGTCGGACTTGTCATGCAAAATCCAGATTCCCAGCTCTTTAACATGACGGTTGAAGAAGAAATCGCTTTTGGCCTTGAGAATCTTGGTCTGAATACTGAAGAAATTAAGAGAAGGGTCCGATGGGCATTAAAAATAACAGGCCTTGAAGGTCTTGAAAATGAATTTCCTCCCAATTTAAGTGGTGGTCAAAAACAGAGGTTGGCCATTGCAAGTGTTTTGGCAATGAAGCCTGAAGTCCTCGTTTTGGATGAACCAACATCCCAACTTGACCCACTTGGCAAGGAACAGGTTTTGAGCTTGGTAACATTGTTGAACAAGAAACAAGGGATTACAATAATTCTGGTGGAGCACAACACCGAATATCTTCTGAGCTTTGCCGATAGGGTTATAGTTCTTGATAAGGGCGAGATAATCTTAGAAGGAAAGCCGAAACATGTCTTTGAAGAGGTTGAAACTCTTGAGAGGCTCGGAATTAAAATACCAGCGAGTGTTAAAATTGCCCATGAGTTAAAGAAAAGGGGGATTCTAAAAAAGGCCGCTCTTGATGAGAAAGAGCTGCTCTATGAAATTCTAGACTTATTCCGCAGGGTGCCATGACCCTGTGGAAGTGTGCAATAATTGGAAAAGTCATCTCTTAACACCCTTAATCAAACCCTCAAGCTTTCTTCTGGCTTCCTCCAGGGAGCCTGCCTTCTCGATTGCCGTTCCGGTGACAATTATATCTGCGCCTGCTTTTACGACGGTTTTTGCTTGTTCCCCGCTCCTTATGCCACCACCAACGATGAGGGGCACATCAATAACGCTCTTGACAACTCTGATCATCTCGGGAGGAACATGCTCCGGTGCACCGCTTCCAGCCTCAAGGTATACCAACCTCATCCCCAGATATTGGCCGGCCAGAGCATAAGCTGCCGCTATCTTTGGTTTGTGTCTGGGAATTGGCTTTGCATCCCCAACCCAGCCAACAGTTTCACCGGGTTCTATGATCAGGTAGGCCATTGGAATCGGTTCAATTCCGTACCTTTTTACGGTAAATGCACCCAAAGCCTGGGCACCTGTAATAAAGAATGGATTTCTCGAGTTGAGAAGGCTCATGAAGAAGATTGCATCGGCATACCTTGTAATCCCCCCATGTGAGCCGGGAAAGAGTATTACAGGCAGAGAAGAGCCTTCTTTTATTGCTCTGACTACCTCATCAAGAACCTCCCCTTCGGCACCCGTTGAGCCTCCAACCATTATTGCATCAGCCCCGACTTCCTCACACATTCGAGCTATTTTTGAGGCCTCTTCTGGTAAAACATCATCTGGATCAAGCAGAACAAAGTGCAGCTTTTCCTTTTCAAGCTTCTCGTGAATGTATGATTCAACCCTTCCAGGTTTGAGCTTCATTTCTCCCCCTCCAATTTCCTAACCTCCTCAGGACTTTTAATTCTTTTCCACCTTAATCCCAGCTTTTGGAGGGTATCAATTAACAGACTGTCAGGCTCATCCTTGAAATAATAGAGGTTTGAGTCTATTCTCAAATCGCTTGCCCCAAATCCCCCAACAGGCTTTCCAAATTTTGAAACCTCTCTTGAGAGTTTCTCTTCAATCTTTTCATTACTCGGAATCAGGTAAGCCCGCAGAAGCTCAGACTCTCTAAGAAGAAAATCAATATGCCAGTGAAGCTTTTTGTCTTTTTTAAAGTGTCTCTCAACCCTCTTCTCAAGGGAGTTCATTGCGGAGCCCACATATACGTAATACCCGGCTTTAAGGGGAAATTCCTTCCCCCTGGTTTTTATGGTTGTTGCGCCTTTCACTTTAATGACCAGAAAGTATGCCCCCCTCATAATGACGCATTATAAAGAAGGCTTTATAAACATAAACCAATTCCCCACAATTGTTGGGTGGAGGTTATGGGCAAGAAAATGAAGAAGCCCCTTGATGAGTTCGCTTGGCAGGAATATGATAGGGAAGAGTTTAGAGAAAAATTCCCGGCTTTGGCTGAAGAGCTTGAGAAAAGGGAAGGCATCGCCATTGAAGGTTATCGTGTGGATGATCTTGAAGAGGAAGAGCTTGGAGAAGGAAAAATAGACTTCTCTGGATACAATCCCACGGTGATTGATTTCTTAAGGAGATGTGAAACCGATGAGGAGGCTTTGGAAATCATCAACTGGCTTGAGGAAAGGGGAGAAATAACCCACGAAATGGCCAGGGATTTGAGGATCACCCTTGTCAAAAGGGGAGTCAGGGCATTTGGACCAAAAAAGGAATGGGGCTGGTATGAAAGACATGGGAAACATTAGAGGTTAAATGTTTCCTATTCGCTGAAGGACCATCCCCTCAATCCTTATCGGTTCCGTCCTCCTTGCATAGACAATAGCTTGGTCAAGCCTTGCCTCACTCTCCGCATATATCGTGAACAATGGATCGCCTTCCTTGACTTTTTCTCCAACCTTGACATAGAGCTCAATTCCGGCTCCCTTGTCCTCTGGTGCTCCAGCTGCTCTTGCAATTCCCGTTACACCCTTGTTGTCGATGAAAGTAACATAACCACTTGTTGTGGCTGTGAAAGTATAGGTCTTGTCGCCAATTGGAATCTCCTCTGGTTTAATATCTGGGTTTCCTCCTTGCTCCTCGATGATCTCTCTCATCTTCTGGTAAGCTTTTCCGCTCTCAAGAATTTCTTTTGCCATCTTCTTGCCCATTCCAGCTGGTGCCACTCCACCCATCTCCAAAAGAATTCCAGCCAAGCCTGTTGCTTTCTCTACCAGGCTTCCGGGACCTTTTCCGGTCATGAGTGTCTGCAATGCTTCCTTAGCTTCGAGGGCTGGACCAACTGTGTATCCAACCGGCTGTCCACCGTAGGTTATTGCAACCTCCACGTACTGCCCCAATCTCTTTCCAAGCTCAATGAAGTCCCTTGCCAGTGATCTGGCTTCCTCCATTGTTTCAACTTTAACCCCCTTACCGGTTGGGATGTCAATTAAAATGTACTGGGATCCCATTGCATATTTCTTTGACATGATGCTTGCAAGCATTAA
>DQUR01000122.1 GCA_015662175.1 Thermococcus paralvinellae
AAAAGAAAAGTCCAGATTCATTAATTCACCTCCTGCGTTTTTTCAAAAGCAGAGGTAGTGGGGTTAATCCCACAATAACCCCGGGTCCGCAGATTTTCTTCTCTTCAAAAATCATGTTTACAACGGTTCCGTTGATTTTGCTGTGTATCAATTCAACATCCTCTCCCGGCGATTCAATATTAACTTTGTCAAACTCAAAGGGAAGCCTTATTGTGACGTTCCACGTCTTCTTCGTCAACGTTTCTTTATATTGGAGCATTGGTTTTGCTTCTCCTGAAAAGACTACGCCGTTTTCGGTGCTTTTTATGTCAAATTTTATCGGGCTCATTGTTCTGTTGAACTCGTCAACGAGCTTTGCAACATGGTACTGCTGTGGCTTCATTCCAGTAACTGAGCCGTTAAAATAAACTATCCCCGCGAAGGTGTCATATTTAATTGTTATTACCTTTGTGGTTCTGTTGAGAAACTCCTCAAAGGGGATTATGGTTGTTGTGTTTGCCCTCTTTTCCTTGAAAACCGTTTCGTTAAAAGTTATGGAGATTATTGGAAGATAATACCCGTTTTCCCAGATTGCGACATTATCGGCCAACTCCTTGGGAGCGGGGGCAAGGTTTACGATGTAAGCGTTTTTTGGAAATATTATAGTAAGCCTCCTCCAGTAATATGAAAGCACTTTATTCTTGAAGATAAACCTCATCGGGCCATAAACGGTGCTTTTTAAAGTTCCATTTTCTGGGATTAGGTAGTTATACATCTTGAAGTTTATAGTGGCGGTCCAGTTTGGACGAAGCTCAATAAAATTCGCGTATGGAGTTACGATAAGGGTCTTGTTGGTCTGTGACTGTACAAATTCCTGGAAGTTCAGGAATATCAGGGAAAATACCATATCATGGAATTCTTTCTGGGCTTTCTGGGGGTTATCCTTTTGAAGGTCGTTTAAATGACCGAGCAAATAGGGGTCTATGAGCCTGGCGGTCATTTTTACGGAAGCGGTGCCGCTTTCACTTACCACCATGAAAATTTGAACGTCAAAGACCCTTTGAGGTGGATATGCAGACGTTTGGCTCAATAGGAAGAGGAACATTAAAAACAGGGCACCCTTTTTAATCCTTCCACTCATTTTTCTCACCGCCCTAAACTTTGTGAGATTATACAAAAATTTATTGGTGCAAACGTTGAATGGATAAGCATGAGATACAAAAAGGTCGTGGTTGGCGGGACTTTCGATAGACTCCATTTGGGGCATAAGGCCTTACTTAGAAAAGCCTTTGAAGTTGGGAAGTATGTGTATATCGGTTTAACTTCCGATGAGATGATCAAAGATAAGCCCTATGCTGAAAAAATTCTTCCCTATGAAGTTCGCTTGATGGACTTGGTCAAGTTCCTTGAAGTTAATGGATACAAAAATTACCGCATAATAAAGATCAACAATGCAATAGGGTTTGCTGACAGGCTGAAAAGCCTGGAGGCAATAGTCGTTAGTGAAGAGACCTATAAGGGTGCTCTAATAGTTAATAAAGCGAGAGAAGAAAAGGGATTAAAGCCTTTGGTAATTGTAAAAATAGAAATGGTTGAGAGCAGGTTGGGACGCAGGATAAGTTCATCCCTTATAAGGGCAGGTCTCATCGACCCGTTTGGAAATCCCAAGAGGTGATAAAATGAGGGTTGTAACAGTTGGTGCTGGTCTCGGGGGACTTTTAACCTCAGCCTTTTTAGCAAAAGCTGGTCATGAAGTTACCGTCTTGGATAAATCATACTTCATTGGAGGGAGGTTCACAAACCTAAACTATAAAGGCTTTGGCCTCTCAACCGGGGCTCTGCACATGGTTCCTCACGGTGAGAATGGACCATTAGCCTATCTCCTCAGGCTCCTCAATGCCGATGTTAAAATCGTGAATTCTGATAGGGAAATTCTTCATTGGGGAAAAGCTCTATCACTACAGGGAGGGATGGAAACATCTTAGCTTTAAGGAGAAAGCCAAAGCTATGAAGCTTCTGGCAGAGATAAGGGCAAACCATCTGCCCAAAGGAGAAGAAGCTGAGATGAATACCTGGGGATGGCTGAGTGAAAAGATAGGCGAGAACGAATTTGTTTACCTCTTCATAAAGAGCTTTCTTGGCTGA
>DQUR01000056.1 GCA_015662175.1 Thermococcus paralvinellae
CTTTTCTATGTGCCCAGCACTGAATTATTAACCCAACCGGGAGAGAAGCTGGATGTCTGTGAGCATAACTCTATCTTAACATCCAGAGCCGTTGTCCTGCCGCCCATGCCCATCGGGCCTATTCCCAAGGCGTTAACCTCTTTCAGAATTTCCCTTTCAAGTTGTGCGATTTTTTCGTTTTCATGTCCCACCCCAAGAGGCCTTAAAAGCGATTTCTTGGCAAGCTTTAAAGCTAAGTCAGCACTTCCTCCAAGTCCAATGCCCAAAATTATTGGTGGGCAGGGCTTTTCCCCTATTAATCCGTTCCACAATGAAGCGCTTAATCCCTTCAAACCCCTCCCCCGGATTCAGCATTGCTAAATTTGTTTGTGAGGGCGTCAACAGCATTGGGTCTTAGGGGAATTTCCTGTGTCGCTCTTTTTGTTGATTCAACCAGAATTTCTCCCTGATTTTCCCAAGATGGGGGTTATCAACACCGGCCTCGATGAAAAAGGTTATCGTTCCAGTATCTTGACAAATTGGGATTTTTTCAGATCTGCCAATCTCAATTGCTTTGAGAATGCTCTCGAGATTAAATTTCGCAATTTTGCTTTTTTCTCTTTCATTTTTATTGCACTGGTAACATCTTCGGGGAGGTTTGTTACAGCCAATCGAATCGCCTCAACAACAGCTTTAATTAGCTTTTCGTCCAATGTTCAACACCCATAACGTTTTAAGTCCAAACCAACGCCTTCAAGAATTCCACGTATATCCCTTTAACCCTCTTTACTGAGCTTATGCTAACCCACTCGTCAGCAGAATGCCAGTTACCTCCGATTGGACCAAAAACCAGTGTGGGCTTTCCAAGATAGGTGCCAAAGTAGTTGAAATCTCCAACACTTTTTCCGTGGGTTATTTCCACTTCCCTACCCGTCCTCCGTTTGAACACCCGTTTAAACATCTTCACGACCTTGAGATTCTCCCTGACACGGTAGGGAAGCATTTCCGGAGTAGGTCTCTTGAATTTTTCAATTTTTAGCTGGGCTTTTATGTCAAGCTTCTGAACAAGCTTTTCAATGGCCCTTTTCACAAATTCCCAGTCCTCTCCGATTACGGTATGTTTATCAACTATTGCCTTTGCATACTCGGGAACGCTTAGCCCATCTGCTTTTCCGTAAATTTCAAGCGTGCAGAAGCTCCCTGCTCCAAGTTTTCGGTGTTTCTTTTTCCTTATTTTTCCCAAATTTGCTAAGAGCTTTGAAAGCTCCTCTATCGCGTTGATACCCTGTTCGGGTCTCGCAGCATGAGCCTTCCTGCCAAATGCCTCAATTTGAATAACAAATCTTCCCCTTGCCCCAAGCATGAGTTTCTCGTTTGTAGGCTCTCCCACTAAAACGACATCTGCTTTGTCCAGCTTTTTACTTCTTATTAGCTCCCAGGCGCCCCGGGAATAACCTTCTTCATCAACAACGGCCGTGAATATCACATTTGGCCTCTCACGTCGTGAAAGCTTTGCAATCCCAACAAAAGCGCTCATTAATGCCGCCAAACCCCCCTTCATATCGGCACTTCCAAGGCCATAAAATCTATCCCCCTCAACTTGACCCCATGGATTTTTTGTCCATCCATTGCCCAATCCTACAGTATCCATATGGCCGTTAAGCACGACTGTATCCTTTACACCTTTTAAATACGCGATAACATTATTTCCAAAACCCTCAACCTCCTGAATTTCAACTTTGGCATAGGATTCAAGAAATGAGGCTATGAATTCAGAAATCTTTTTCTCTTTACCAAAATGTGACGGGATAGAAACAAGCTCCTTTAACAGCTCAACTTCCACAAACACCACCGCGCCAAGTTTATTAACTTTTGTGCCATCACCATTCGGATTGGAAAATGAGTGAACTGGTGGACCGGGCGGGATTTGAACCCGCGGCCTCTGCCTTGCGAGGGCAGCGCTCTCCCAGGCTGAGCTACCGGCCCACACCCATTGATGAAAATCAAAGCTGGCTATTTAAAGATTTCGCCCCGAGTTAAAAAGGAAATTGATAAAAATATCACGCTTCTTTCTGCTTAAGAACCTCTATGACCTTTTCTACAACCTGAACACCGGCTCTTTCTTGAGCCTCCAAGGTGCTTGCACCAATGTGTGGTGTTAAGACAACGTTATCAAGCTTTGTTAGTGGATGGTCCTTTGGAAGCGGCTCCTCCTCGAAGACATCCAATCCGGCTCCATAAATCCAGCCCTCCTTGAGTGCCTTGACTAATGCTTCCGTGTCAACTATTGGACCTCTCGCCGGGTTGATTAGGATAGCATTCTTTTTCATTAGCTTTAGCTTTTCCTCGTCGATCAGGTGGTACGTGCTGTCCAAAAGTGGGACGTGAATTGTTACAACATCACTCTCTCTCAAAAGCTCCTCGAGCTCGACGAACTTTCCGCCAACCTCTTTTGCCCTCTCCTCGTTTTTGATGACGTCATAAAGGAGAACCCTCATCCCAAAGCATCTTGCTATTTTTGCAACGTTGTAACCGATTCTCCCAAATCCTATAATTCCAATCGTCTTCCCTTCAAGTTCAATCCCCATGCACTGCTTCTTTGCCCAGATCCCTTCCCTCATCTTTCTGTCGGCAAAGGCAACTTTTCTTGCAACTGCTAGGATTAAAGCCCAGGTTAGTTCTGCAACACTTCTGCTTGATGCCGCAGGGGAATTTACAACCTCAATTCCCCTTTCCTTTGCAGCGTTAAGGTCAATGTTGTCCAAGCCAACTCCTGCCCTCCCAATCACTTTGAGTCTTTTTGCCGCTTCAATCACTTTTCTCGTAACTTTTGGCTTACTTCTAACAATTATGGCATCGACATCCTTTGCTAGCTCAATGAGTTTTTCCTCATCCGGATATTCCTCATAAATAACATCAAACCCTTCCCTTTTCAAAAGCTCAATGGCCTTTGGATGCAACGGAGCAGCAACCAAAACCTTCATCTCAACCCCTCCTCTTTATTGCCATCAGCATAACCTGGTCTGAGGCATCCTCAGCCCTATCCCCTATGTCCCCAATTTTAGTTATGACCTGATTCCAAATTAGCTTTGCGTAGGTTGTTACCCTTTCACTTTCAAATATCTTTTTGAGAAGATTATACTCAAGCTTGTCTGCTTTTTCTTCTTGCTCTTCTGTTCTCTCTGCATACTCAAGGGCTTCATTAACATCCTCATTCAATAATTCCACAGCTCTCTTCACGTATTCATACGTTTTGAGGGATTCATCAACAAGTTGCATTATCTCCTCTTTGAGTTCTTTTGGAACCTTCGGCTTTGCCAAAATAAGCACATGGGCTGCGCTTTCAGCGGCATCAGCGATATTGTCTATGAGTTCTGAAAGCCTGACGTAATCCCCCCTGTTTGCGGGTAAAAATGCACCTTGGTAAAGCATTGTTTCGATTTCCCTTCTGAAGTGATCTGCTTCTCTTTCATATTGCTCAACTTCTCTCATCAACTTCTCTGCTTTCTCAAAATCTCCATCAAGGTAAACTTCTATCATTTCCTTGAATTTTTCCAATGTGAGCCTTACCATCTCTAAGTGTTTGTTTATTGTCTCAAATACATTGCTTTCTTTCCCTCCGAATATTGGCATCCCCATCCCCACATTAATATTCGTGGGTTGCTTTATTTACTTTGCGTCAGATGTTCCTTTGCTTTTATTAAACTCCACAGCAAATTGTTCATGGGCGCTGAAAGTCCAATATTCTCGGCATATTCAACTATCTTGCCGTTTATGTAGTCAACCTCCGTTCTTTTGCCCCTCCTTAAATCCTGGAGCATGGAATTGTAGTTGTCTTTTGTTCTCTCAAGTGTGTCTATGAGAACTTCAAGTGGGTGCTCTTCAAACTCAATCCCCCACTGTGTTGCAACTCTACAACCTTCTTTTACAATCTCCCTCAAAATTGCTCGCAAATATTCATTTTCAAGCAGGAATCCGTTTTTAACTTCAAGTAAAGCTCCAGCAGGATTAATGGCCGAATTTACCAGTGCTTTAAGCCACTTCCAGCCCATTATGTTTTCACTCACTTGAGTCTCAATGCCGGCATCGTTAAACACTCTGGCTACTTTTTCAGCAAATTCGCTTTTTCCTCTGGGATAGACTCCGATTTTTGTTATTCCCTTGCCTGTCCACCTAACAACGCCCCACTCCTCGAGCATCGCTCCGTTTGTCGTTATTCCCCCAAGAACGTTTTTTGTATAATTCAACGCCAAGTCCTCATTGTCAAGTCCGTTCTGTATGCTTAAAATCCATGTTTTCTTTCCAATGCAGTGTTTGGCACAGCTTAAAGCGTGAGCTGTTGAATATGATTTTGTTGCAATTATTATCAAATCAGGCTCATTCTTAGGAGCATAAGTTACAGCTTTTGGATAAACCGTAAACCTTTCAACACCCACAACCCTGAGTCCTTTTTCATTTATTGCCCTCACATGTTCCTCTCGTCCTATGAGCGTTACCTCATTTCCAGCCCTCGTCAGTAGAGCACCGAAGAGAGAGCCAATTGAACCTGCTCCAAGTATGTAAATATCCATATCCCCACCACAAGCATTTTTAATCCCTCACCTTAAATCCTTTCCCATGAAGGTTACGATAGTTTTGGTGGAGCCGGAGTATCAGATGAACATCGGTTTTGTTGCAAGGGCCATGAAAAACTTTGGGGTTCGAGAGCTAATACTGGTTAATCCACCAGAACTTACCGGTGAGGCATACAAATTTGCAATGCATGCCGGGGACATCTTAGAGAATGCGAAAACAGTCAAAACTCTGGATGAGGCGCTGAAAATGGTTGATGTGGCTGTGGGGACAAGTGGAATAAGCGGGAAAGTTTACCTTCCCGATAGGACGCCAATAAGCCCTGAAGAATTTGCAAAAAGGGCTTTTCTTTATGGCGGTAAGATTGGAGTTTTTTTCGGCAGAGAGAGCAGGGGCTTAAGCAATGCAGAGCTGGAAAAAATGGACTTCACAGTTACAATTCCAACAAGTGATGAGTACCCGATAATGAATTTAAGCCATGCAGTTGCCGTCATCCTTTACGAGATTTACAGGCAGAGGGTTAAAGCGGAAATGCCCATGGAAGAAAATAGGCACCTAAGAAGGGCCACCAGAGGAGAGAAGGACGTTTTGGTTAAATACTGGGGTGAGCTTTTGGAAACCCTAAACTATCCAAAAGACCCGGTGAGACGGAAATACTTCATCTTAATGTTCCGCCGTGTTATTGGTCGCTCATTTATATATGCGAGGGAGATCTATTCATTATACGGTCCTTTAAGGCTGGCAATTGAGAGGCTTAAGAGGTGTGAGGATGATAAGCATTGAAAAGTTTGAGATCCTTGGGAAGGAGATCTGGATTGCAGTAATTTTTGAGCGGAAAATTGATGGGTTAACCTTTTCCCTTGATGGACGTGGATACCTCAGGGAGCGAATAGGCTCACTGAAAGCATTTCTTGAACGTAGGAATGTTCCGGTAAATTTAGCTGAAGAAAAAACGTGCTATCCGGAGATTGTTTATGATGTGCTAA
>DQUR01000006.1 GCA_015662175.1 Thermococcus paralvinellae
CTCTTTGAGAAGCCGATAAAGGTCAGGGTTCTCACGGTGATTGATTACAAACTTGACGTTCAGGTTGAGGACAGATACATTTACGGCAGTGATGTCGAGGCGAAGCTTGTGGTTAAGTCCCTATCCAATGGGGTGATGGTCGGAACGATAAGCTATGAGCTCTATTCCGAGGAGGGCCTTCTGAAGAAAAATTCATGGGTAACGTACATAAATCCACGGGAAAGGTGGGAGTATACCATTTTTACCAAAACCCAAAGTCGGAAGGTACACGATAATACTGAGAGCGGATTTTGGGGGAATTGCAAGGACACTAACAAAGAGATTCCTCGTTTACAGGAGAAATCTCACCTATGAAGCATACTTCAAGAACAGCATAATCTATGTCCGGGTTATGGATAGGGAGGGTAATGGGGTTAAAGAGATCCCGGTAGAAATCGAGGGGAGGCTTTTCAAAACAGATCCATACGGCTTCGTTAAATACGAAGCCAAAGAACCCGGAGTTTACAGGATAAAGCTCAACCTTGACGGCAGGATTGTTGAAACCTTTGTTGAAGTTAAAAGGCTCTTCATTGACTGTGAACAGAGAAATGGGACGCTAATTGTCCATGTGAGGGATGCCGCTGGAAAAGGAATTCCCAATGTTAGCATTGAGGCAGTTGGACCTGGGGGTAAAGCTTACGCAGTAACGGATGAAAATGGACGGGCGGAGGTAAGTATGAATGATATCGGTTTTGGCCTGATTACAATAAAGGCGGAGAGCTCAAGATACATTGGGGCGGAGGTTAGCATAAGTGCGGAGAAGCCCAAGGAAACCCCAACCCCAACGGTAACCTCAACCTCTACGGTAACCCCAACTCAGGTTAATGAGACATCAACCCAAAGTGAAGAACCAAAAAAGGACCATTCCATAATCCTGATTCTCTCAGCGGTGATCTTTGGTGTTACCTCATATGCCGCGTTTTTCATGCCCATAACACTTGAGGAGCAGCTTGATAAATACTACTTCGTCAAAGTCAGAGCCCCAAAGCTTAGAGGCATCAGAAACTTCAGATATGAAAGAGCGATAAATGCCGTAAGTGCGAGGGCAACAAAGGGTGAGGTGAGGATTGAGGACAACAGGGTTGTATGGGAGATTGAAAAGCTTGAACCTGAAGAGGAGGCATTTTTGCAAGTTCTGCTTTGACCAATATTTGCACATAAAACCTTTAAACCTTTTAAGCAAAACTAATCACATTAAGATAGAAATCTAAATGAGGTGTCAGATATGGTGGACTTTGAGCTTTTGAGAAAAATCGTTGAAGCCCCAGGCATCAGCGGCTACGAGTTCCTGGGAATCAGGGATGTCGTGGTTGAGGCTCTAAGGGAGCACGTTGATGAGCTCAAGATAGATAGGATGGGCAATGTAATCGCTCACAAAAAGGGAAACGGACCAAAGATCATGGTTGCAGCACACATGGATAAGATTGGCCTGATGGTTAATTACATTGACAAGGATGGGTATCTACACGTTGTCCCGGTTGGCGGGGTTGATCCAAGGACTTTAGTCGCTCAAAGGGTTAGAATATTCACAGAGAACGGAGAACGTTATGGAGTCGTTGGCCACATTCCCCCGCACTTAACGAAGCCCGAAGAGAGGAGGAAAGCCGCGGATTGGGATACGATTGTTGTAGATGTCGGGGCGGATTCAAAGGAAGAGGCTGAGAAGATGGGAATTAAAGTCGGAACAGTTATGGAATTTGCCCCAGCATTCACAAAGCTCACGGAGAACAGGTTTGCTTCCCCCTATCTGGATGATAGGATCTGTCTCTATGCAATGATAGAAGCCGCGAAGGCTATTGAAAACCATGAGGCTGACATATACTTTGTTGCAAGCGTTCAGGAGGAGGTCGGCTTGAGGGGTGCAAGGGTTGCAAGTTATGCAATTGATCCGGAAATTGGAATTGCCATGGATGTAACTTTTGCCAAACAGCCTGGGGATAAGGGCAAAATTGTTGTTGAGCTCGGCAAAGGCCCTGTTATGGACGTTGGTCCAAACATCAACCCCAAAGTCAGGGCATTTGCTGAGGAAGTCGCTAAGAAGCATGGCATTCCCCTTCAGGTTGAGCCAAGCCCGAGACCAACAGGAACGGATGCAAACATCATGCAGATTAACAGGGAAGGTGTTGCAACGGCCGTGCTTTCCATCCCAATCAGATACATGCATTCACAGGTTGAATTGGCCGATGCCAGAGACGTTGACAACACGATCAAGTTAGCCAGGCACTTCCTTGAGGAGCTTAGGCCCATGGACTTGATTCCCTAATCTACTCCTTTTTCAAATCTGAATATCACTGTCTACCTCACATCCAACCTCTGTTTTACGAAATTCTTAAATTGTTTGGAGTTTAATGTTGCTTTAATGACTATCATCAACCCCGGTTGTTCATATGGCCAGCGGGAGGGCAAAGCCACTGATCTGGGAAGGTGATACTTTGAGGGGACATGAAAAATGGGCGGAGGAGTTGGGAGGATGAGAAAATTCTTCCTGCTTTTAATGCTTGTCCTTCTGAGTCTCTTAACTCCCGCGATGGCTCAAGAGATATACTGGGTTAAAGAGTTCAAAGGTAAGGCTTATGCGGTTGCTCTCGCTCCTAACGGAGACATAATAGTGGCTGGAATAACTGATAGCTTCGGCGCCGGTTCGAACGATGTTTGGGTTCTCCGGCTTGATGAAAATGGTAACGTAAAGTGGCAAAAAACATACGGCGGTAGTGGTTCGGATTGGGCTGAAGCAGTTACAATTACTCCCAACGGGGACATAATAGTGGTTGGAGAAACTAGAAGCTTTGGCGTTGGTGGTCTTGACGTCTGGGTTCTCCAGTTGGACGAAAACGGTAATGTTAAATGGCAAAAAACATACGGCGGGACAAAGAGTGATTGGGCTTGGGCAGTTGCCATAACTCCTAACGGCGATATAATAGTCGCCGGAATAACCTGGAGCTTCGGCGCCGGTGAAGATGACTTCTGGGTTCTCCGATTAGACGAAGAGGGTAACATAAAATGGCAAAAAACATACGGCGGCTGGGGTGTGGATTTGGCTCGTGCAGTTGCCATTGCTCCTGATGGGGATGGGGTGTTGGGTGGAGATTATGTGATTAGGTTCAACGTTGATGATGCTCCGCTTTATGAGGGTGATGGCTGGGGTGA
>DQUR01000214.1 GCA_015662175.1 Thermococcus paralvinellae
GTAAGGGGCGACATAAAGGACAAAGATTGCACTAATTGTAGTTCTCCAAGCTCTGTTCTTTGAGAGTAGATACAGACCAAAGCAGACGAGAGCAACACCCCAAAATGATGCCTTTATGTAGTGAGCATAGGGGGTTAGATAACTCAAAGTTTCAGGATAAAATTTTTTAAGCAGTATTAATGCTCCAAGGAATAAGAGAAAAAGTCCTAGTATTCTCCCCATATTTTCACTCCCTCACCAGCAGGTATACTCCAAATAAGAGCAACAGCACAGCCAAAAGAATGTCTCCTTGAAGGTGCCACATAAAAGGAGTAACTTTTCTTAAAATTAAAACTCCACCGAGAATGATTAAAATTATTGCAAGGAGCCTTTTATTATGGTTCCCCTTTGTTAGTGTTTCCTCAATCTCTTTTGCGATTCTCTCCGCTTTTTCAGGTAACTTATCGAGAGATATCCCTTCCTCAGGTTCCTCTGGCATTATGAGTGCCAAAAGGAAGTAAAGCAGTATTGCCGTTACAGGATCTAAAAGGAGTACAATGACATAGATTGCCCTAACAACCGTAGGGTCAACATCAAGATATTTCGCTATACCTCCCAGAACTCCTAGGAATATCCTCTCATTCCTTGCACGACAGAGCCTTTTCTTTTCCATTTTTGCATCCTCCAAGGTTATTAGTCATTAAAAGGTATCATTTTAACAGTTTAACAAACTCCCTCATCCAGGCATATAGGTCACCAGGATGCCTTGAGCTTACCCAATTTCCATCGACGACAACTTCCTTGTCGATAAATTCTGCACCGGCATTGATTAAATCGTCTTTAATTGTTATTACGCACGTTCCCTTTCTGCCTTTTAGAACACCAGCTGAGATTAGAATTTGAGGCCCATGACAGATTGTCGCCACTGGCTTTCCATCATTAAACATCTTTCTTGCTATTGCCACGGCTTTTTCGTTAATCCTAACCCTTTCCGGGGCTTTTCCTCCTGGGAGAATTAAGGCATCAAACTCATCTGGATCGATTTCGTCGAAGGTTAAATTAACTTTAACTTTGTAGCCGTGCTTTCCGGTTATGTAATCCTTCTTGTTGCTTGCTATAAACACTTCATGACCCTCTTCCCTTATACGGTGGAGAGGATAAATCAGCTCAATGTCTTCAAAATCATCTGCACTCAAAAACAGTACTTTCATTCTGCACACCTCCATAAAGGGTTCAACTAGAGGGGTAACTCAGTTGTTTCCTTGTGGACTTTGAGAACTACCATTGTGTGGGTTGCCTCAACCCCATCAATTTCCCCAATCCTATCGAGGAATTCATTCAGCTCCTCGCTACCCTTTGTTCTAATCTTAACTATCATGTCATAGTCCCCTGTGGTTTCATAAATCTCAACGATTTCCGGATACTTGATTAACTCCTTTGCAACGTGGGCGTACTTTCCGGCTTTTGCTTTAATCAAAATAAAGGACAACATTGTAAACCCAAGGGCTTCCGGGTCAAGAATAACGGTGAACTTTTTAATAACTCCATTCTCCTTTAACTTTTTTATTCTCTCATAAATCGTAGACTCAGCCAATCCAACAGCTTTGGAAATCTCCCTTAGAGGAGTCCGGCTATTCTTTTGGAGTATCATCAAAATTTTTTTGTCGGTTTCATCTAAAGCTACTCTCACCATAGCTCACCACTCTAAAATTTTTCGACAAACTATATAAATTTGACGATATTTAGACGAAAAGTCTTAGGAACCATATCTTTATAAAACCACCCTGTCTAATGCGGGAGTGGGGGCTTTTAGAGGGGTGATTTCTATGCCAACCAATGTTACAGCAGAGTACCTGGCAGCCGAGGAGGAGTATAGGAACGCAAGGACGATTGCGGAGAAAATTAGGGCACTTGAAAAAATGTATGCAACTGTTCCAAAACACAAAGGAACGGAAAAGCTCAGACTCCAAATAAAGCGAAGATTAGCAGAGCTCAGAAAGGAGCTTGAAAGGCAACAGGCTCAAAGGAAAGGCGGTGGATATTCCTTCAGTGTTAAAAAAGAGGGGGCAGCCCAGATTGTTCTTGCCGGTCTTCCGAATGTGGGCAAATCATCCCTCCTAAGGCAGCTTACCGGGGTAGATACCGATGTTGCAGATTATCCCTTTACAACAGTTGAGCCCATTCCAGGAATGATGACCCATAAAGATGTTCAAATCCAGATGGTTGAGGTTCCGGGTTTGGTTGAAGGTGCAGCGTTAGGAAAAGGTATGGGGACTCAGCTTTTGGCTGTAATTAGAAATGCTGATGCAATTGCCATTGTTATTGACCTCTCACAAGACCCCGTTAGACAGATGGAAATAATTCTGAAAGAATTTGAAAGAGCTGGAATAAAACTCAACAAGAGAAGGCCCAGAATTGAAATAAAAAGAACCCCCATGGGAGGAATAGTAATTAATGGCCAGGAGAACATCAAAGGCGATATTAGCGAAGTCATGAGGATGCTTCGTGAGGAGAAGATCCACTCAGCTGAGATAACCGTTAAAGAGCCCGTAACCCTTGAAGAGTTTGCTGATGCTTTAGATGATAGCTTAGTTTGGAGGAGAGCAATCATCATAGCAAATAAGGGAGACGCTCCGGGAAGTAAAGAAAATTACGAAAAACTGGTTCAAACATATGGGGATCGCTTTAAGATAGTCCCGGTTTCAGCGAAGAGGGGGATAAATATCGATGCCGTTAAGGATGCCATCTACGAGTTAGCTGATATAATAAGGGTTTTCACCAAATCACCCGGAGAGGAGC
The DNA here is from genome assembly GCA_015662175.1 of Thermococcus paralvinellae. Taxonomy (GTDB): domain Archaea; phylum Methanobacteriota_B; class Thermococci; order Thermococcales; family Thermococcaceae; genus Thermococcus_B; species Thermococcus_B paralvinellae_A. The sequence goes on from DQUR01000214.1 coordinate 2,779, forward strand.
CAGCTTATCCACCTATCGCCCTTAAGAAAGGTGCGACTGTTTTGGATGTTGCAAAGAGGATTCACAAGGATTTTGCTAAGAACTTCAAATACGCTCGAGTGTGGGGTAAGAGCGTGAAATTTCCGGGACAGAGGGTTGGGGCGGATCATGTATTGGAGGATGGCGACATTGTTGAAATCCACGCCAGATGATTTGAGATATAAAAACCATTGATATTTTAACATATTTAAGCTAATACTGGTCTAAATCAAAAGTTTGAAGTATTGTTTTTGCTTAATCCTGATGAGCTGTTAGACATATAGAAAAGTATAAATATGATTGTCTATGTATAATTCTATGCTGGTAAAGAACTTTTATGGACTCTGATGGAGGTGTATTTATTGGCGGAGAAAGGCGAACACTGGGGCACCAGATTGGGTTTTATCTTTGCAATACTCGGTGTAATGATTGGTAGTGGAAACATCTGGCGTTTTCCAAGAATGATGGCAATGTACGGTGGTGGTGCATTTTTAATCCCTTATAGCATTGCACTTTTCACAGTTGCAATTCCATTGTTAATTGCAGAAGGTATCATTGGAAGAGAAACTGGAAAGAGCACCATCCTAGGATTTGCAAAATATGCGGGGAAGAAGTACGCATGGTTAGGAGCATGGGTTGCGTGGGTTAACATTGCAATTATGTTCTATTACGCTGTTGTCAATGGTTGGGCACTGGCATATTTCGTCAAAGGATTGACAGGTCTCTATGCCAGCCATGCTCCACGTAAGGGCCTTAAAACATGGAATGCATTCATTTCTGGATGGCAACCACTGCTATTCACGATATTGGTTTGGATATTTACATGGTACGTGATGGCAAGGGGAGTTAGGGGAATTGAAAAAGTTGCAACGTTCATGGTTCCTTCACTGTTGGTGTTCTTGGCAATTGTCGCAATAAGGGCCATATTAATGCCCGGGTCAGAAGTTGCCCTGAACTACATGTTTAAGTTTGATATCTCCAAGCTTTCAAATGCAGAAGCTTGGCTTCAGGCCTACAGTCAGGTGTTATGAAGTACGGGTGCAGGATGGGGTATATTTCTAACACATCATACTTCAGGAAGAATGATATAAACTTAAACGCCCACATCACAGGATTCGGTGATACGAGCGGTGCTTTACTTGGTGGGCTTGCCGTGATTACAACGGTAGCTGTTACGGCCCCACTAATTGGTCTTGATCCATTCAAGGTGTATGCGGAAGGTAACGTCGGTTTAACATTCATCTGGCTCACCGAGCTGTTCCCAAAAGTCCCATTGGGGTTCCTAATTGGAACACTGTTCTATCTGGCATTGTTCTTTGCGGCATTTACATCCCAAATCGCCATTACAGATGTTTTCGTTAAGAACGTTGCTGACTTTGGAGTTCCAAGACAAAAAGCCGCCACGTATGCCGCCGTTATAGGTCTTGTTGCCGGGGTTCCAGCGGCAATCAGCATTAACTGGCTCAACAATCAAGACTGGGCATGGGGTGTTGGATTGCTCGTTAGCTCAGTTGTGATATCATACGTGATGCTGAAGACAGGACTGGAGAGAAACAGGGAGATCGCCAACAAAGGTTCAGACATCA
>DQUR01000188.1 GCA_015662175.1 Thermococcus paralvinellae
AGGCAATGGGCAGGGTTTTATGCAAAGACCCCTGACAACAACCCCGCAATTGGAAGGATTCAACATGTGGATGAACTTTACATAGCGGCAGGATTCAGCGGGCACGGTTTCATGATGGCGCTGGGAGTCGGCGAAGCAATAGCGGAATTGATAGTTAAGGGTAAATCAAAGGTGCCACTTGATTGGGACTGGTACGATCCACACAGATTCGAGCGTGGAGAATTGAGAAGTGCAGCATTCCAGATTGGTTGATCTTTGTTCTTTTTCTTTGGTTTTCCGTTTTAGAATAGTTTCCCTTTTCTGCTTGGTGGACTTTTTTTGGGGTGCCAAAATCTGTAAGCTGAAAGAAAGTTTGTTGTGGTGCGGGGGCCGGGATTTGAACCCGGGAACCCCTGCGGGACGGGACCCTAAATCCCGCGCCTTTGACCAGGCTCGGCAACCCCCGCTCAGCATTAATGAAATATGCCGGATATTTAAAGGTTTCTGAGGCAAGCTTAAATATAACAGCCTACAAAACTACTTCTCGGGATGATTTGATGTATGGGGTTATCTCCCCTGGAAGGGTTAATTTAATTGGTGAACACACAGATTACACCTTTGGTTACGTTATGCCAATGGCTGTGAATCTTTACACAGTTGTTGAAGGTGAAAAAAGCAAATTTGTCGAGCTGTATTCAGAACACTTTAAAGAGACAAGAACTTTTGAGCTAAATAACCTTGAAAAGGAAAATTCATGGATTGATTACGTTAAAGGTATTTACAAGGTTCTCTTTGGTGCAGGTTTCAGGCCCGAGGGGATTAAAGGAAGGATTAGCGGTAACTTGCCGATTGGAGCTGGATTAAGCTCTTCAGCGAGCTTTGAACTTGCGACAATGGAACTTCTAAATGAAGCATACAACCTGGGAATTTCAAGAAAAGAGATGGCTCTGCTTGCACAGAAAGCGGAGAATGAATTTGTTGGCGTTCCTTATGGCATTATGGATCAGTTCGTTATAGCCCGGGGAAAAGAGGGACATGCGATGTTCATCGATACAGGGAATCTTCACTATGAATACATACCCCTTCCCAAGGATATGCAAGTCCTGGTCTTTTACACTGGGATTAAGAGAGAGCTTGCCTCTTCAGCCTATGCTGATAGAAAGAAAATGGCAGAAACAATTCTCAAACGCATAGGGAGGAAATCCTCAAAGGAAGTAACTGAGGGGGACCTGAGAGGATTACCGGAAATTTACAAGAGGCGCTTTGCTTACATTATAAGGGAAAATGAAAGGGTTCTAAAAGCAAAAGAAGTCCTCAAAAAAAGGTGACATAGAAAAATTTGGAAGAATTCTTACGAGGGCACATTGGGACATAGCTGAGAATTATGGTGTCAGCTGCAGAGAGCTTGACTTTTTTGTAAGAAAAGTTGTTGAGCTTGGAGCTTATGGGACAAGGCTAACCGGGGCAGGCTTTGGGGGAACAGCAATAGCCATTGTGGATAGAGAAAAGGCTGAAGAGATTGCGGAGAAAATTTTGAGAGAATACGCCAGGATATTCAACTGGAATGCCCGTTATTTTTTAGTTGAAGCTTCTGATGGAGTTAGGATGGTTTAGGTGAGTGTAATGGCATATGCCTTGGTCTTTCATGTAAACCTTCAATATGCTGAAATTCCGAGAAGTGAGATACCAAAGGTTATTGGAAAGTCGTATATCCCAACAATCTTCGGGCTTATAAAAAGCGAGATTCCATTTGCCCTAAACATGACGGGATTTTCCCTTCAATATCTGCCAAAGGACTTTATAGCACTTATAAAGGAAGGCATTGAAAGTGACCTGGTTGAGATTGTTGGCACTCCTTACACTCATGCGATTTTGCCTCTCCTGCTCTTAGATAGGGTTGAAGCACAGATAGCGAAAGATAAGGTAATCAAAGAAAGAACTTTTGAAGTTAAGCCAAAGATCTTTTGGCCTCCTGAATTGGCCTACGATCCTATAATACCCGCCATCTTAAGGGATTGCGGTTATGACGAAGTCTTTGTTGATGGAGAGGCGTTACTTTTCTCGAATCATTTAAATTCGGCAATTAAGCCCATAAAACCTCTCTGTCCTCATTTAATTAAAGCACAAAGAAGGGAGGGATTTCTATATTGGAATTACCTTCTTCGTCTAAGAGAGCTAAAAAATGCAATAAAGCTTGTATTTGGTGGAAAAGTCACTCTTAAAGCAGTAGAAGAAATAACAGGCGTCCCAGTGTGGGTAGCGGTTAACACTGCGGTTATGCTTGGAATATGTGGATTTCCGCTGATGAATATTAAGAAAGCCGTGAGATGGATCGAAGGATTGGATGAAATAATATTGTACGGCACTGACCTAGAGTTTTTCGGATACAGGGATTTAGCAGGTTACGTTTTGAGTGTTCAAAGGCTAGGAGAGTTAATAAATGAGCTTAACAATGAGATTGTTCTTCCAAGCACTCTGAAACACAGCGGAAGGAGTCTTTATCTAAGGACTTCAAGCTGGGCACCGGATAAAGGTTTAGACATTTGGACGAAGGATTGGGGAAATCAAAGATTGAACATGCTCTCGTGGGGATTGAAGTGGGAACATGCGTTTTTAGCTGAAAACAGTGATGCTCGCGGTTGGGAACCTTTAGCTGAGAGGAGGTTGGATGCTTTTAAAGCCGTCTATCGGGCTTGGAGGGAGGAAAATGGGACACGTTAGACGTAGAATTTCCATTGTGCTTCTCGTTTTAATGGCCGCTTTTTTAATGGCCGATCAGAATCTTCTACCTCCAAACTATCAACAGATTATGCAGGAGTTTGGCATAAGTGAAACTCAAATGGGGTTAGTTTCAACAATTTTTGTTGCAACAAGTGCATTAATAACCCTTATCTGGGGGTTTCTTTCAGACATCGGACGTAGGAAAAAGATTCTTGTAATTGGTGTCCTAATTGGAGAAATTCCATGTTTTTTGACAGCATTTGTTCACAGCTATTGGCAGCTTTTGTTCATGCGCCTTTTTACTGGCATTGGAGTGGGTTCAGTAATCCCAATAGGCTACTCTCTGATAGCAGATATGTTTGAAGAGGAACACAGAGGAAAAGGGTACGCATACATTCAAACTGCATTTGGATTTGGAACACTCTTTGGAATGATAATCGCCGGGTTAATAGCGAGCTGG
>DQUR01000199.1 GCA_015662175.1 Thermococcus paralvinellae
CAAAAAGTTAAGTCCGCTCTTCTACGTTGGGAACGTTAAGGCACCGATACTGCTCATCCATTCGCTGGAGGACTATCGCTGTCCGCTCGACCAGAGTGTCATGTTCTACCACACTCTAAAGGACTTAGGAAAAGAAGCTTACATAGCGATATTCAAGCGCGGTGCTCACGGGCACAGCATAAGGGGTTCACCAAGGCACAGGGCAAAAAGATACAAGCTCTTCATGGAATTTTTCGAGAGAAAACTGAAGAGATACGAGGAGGGCTTTGATGTGGAAAAGATTCTGAAGGGAAAGGACTAGTATTATTTCAGTTTCCTCCCAACAACGCCCAGAGCTTCTTCAGCCCTCTTCACATTTTTAAAGCCAGCTCTTCTCAACCTTTCCATAACCCCCCTCTGGATATCCTTTCCTCGGAACCTTTTTCCGGGATTGCCGACATAGTGGAAAATCCTTCCCCCCGGCTTAAGGACCCTGAAAAGCTCGCGGTAGAATTCCTCGCTGTAAAGCTCACCGGCCAATGAAAATCTTGGAGGATCATGAATGATCACGTCAAAGGTTTCATCCTTAAACTTCCTGATAACCTCAAAAACGTCCCCCTGAATTACCTGAATGTTCTGGGAGTGAAAGACCTCATAGCTCCAGGGGTTTAGCTTAGCAAGCTCAATAACGTTTGGGTCTTTTTCTACGGTTATCACATAGGCTTTTCTCCTTGCGCTCTCCATTGCTGTGTAGCCCAACCCCATGCACGTGTCAAGAACGAATTCGCCCTCCTTCGGCTCAACGATCTTAACCTTAACCCTCGTATCTCTGAGAGGATTCGTATCCTTGGTGCGGTGCATCCTTATTCCATCAATCTCTATCGTTGGCGGAATCGTTGGGACAAGCTTGTAGAAGTGCTCACCAGCAATGGCAGCTTTAAAAACATGTCCATCCTTTACAAAATAAACTGTGCCATCGTCTTTCGCTATTTTCTCGATGATTTCCTTCTCAACTTCACTCCCATCTGGGAGAACTATCTTATCTTCTTCAACTTTTACAACAAAAGTTCTGTTTGTTTTTCTCAGATCAAGGTTTAATCTAACCTCACCCTTAGAGAGCAGAATCCTGCGAGCCTCTCGGAAGGTTAGAAAATAAACCTGAGACTCAGACTTCAAGCCACTCACCCTGAGAAAACAGGAGGAAAAGGGTTTAAAAATTATCCCTACCCAACAACCCTCTCAAAAACCCGCTCGAAATTCTTGAAAGCTATCGCCTCAACTTCCCTTTTGCTGAATCTCTCGTTTAGCTTTTTCAAAAGTGCTGGAATTTTGCCTTCATTTTCAAATCCTTCAATAACTTCACCCTTCCAGCCTTTCAGATAATACACAAAATCAAACCCCAGACCCACGTGCTGATATCCAGCCAGATCAACCATATAAATGATGTGCTCAACGTATTTATCAAGCGTCGGCTTTTCCTTGTCCACAAAGCCTGGAATCGCCACAGCCCCTATGACCCCGCCCCCCTCAGCTATCGCCTTAATCTGCTCATCCGTTAGATTTCTCCTGTTATCGCAAAGGGCTCTTGCATTTGAATGAGAAGCTATAACTGGAAAAGTTGTCGTCTCAAGAGCATCCCAGAAACCTTTTTCGTTTATATGACTTAAATCAACCACTATTCCAAGCTCCTCGGCTTTTCCAAGAACTTCAACCCCAAAGTTAGTTAAGCCACCGTTAGTTCGCTCGAAGACACCATCCCCTATTGTGTTCCTCAGGCTCCATGTTAGCGTCAGAACCCTCAATCCAAGCCTGTAGAAGATTTCAAGTAAGTCCAGGCTGTCCTCTATTGGCTCGCCACCCTCCAGTCCAATCCACAAGGCAACCCTATCGTTTTTAATTGCTTCCCTCATCCCGTTGACAGTGGTTACAATTGCAAACCTTTCGCTTTCAAGGACGTCCCTGTAAAGCTGATTTATGACCTCAAGCCCATATCTTAAAGCCTGGGTCCTTTTGTCTGGTCTTGTCCAGACTGCCATAACACGGGCCTTTATGTGGTCTCCAAAGAACTTCTTGAATTCATTGTCAAGAACTTTACTTCTTCCTTCTTTTCGCATATCATAAACATAAGTGGGCAAATCAGAATGGGCATCAAAGATCATGCAATCACCAAGAAAAGGACAACTTTGGAGTATTTAACATTTACAGCCTAACATTTACAGCCTCGCTTCAATTTCCATCAATTCTTGAAGGGCCCTCTCCTTAACCTCCCCATCTGGAATGGCTTCAATAACCCTGTGTGCATCCTCCAGCTCATTTTCTCTGGCAAGTTCAAGGGCGATGGCCTTCAATGCCTCACTTTTCTTTTGAACATCCTCAATCTTACTTGCAAATACCAGGGCCTCTTTAATGTTGCCCAGTGCTGTGAGCAGGGTTGCAACATACTCTATACCTTCCTGGGAAAAGCTAATGGCGTTCATTTTCTCTAAAACTTCCCTGGTTAACTGTCTATATTCAAAATTCTCAACCCTCTTCATCCAAAGAGCAGTCTCCAAGAGTCCGATAATCTGCTCCTCTCCCCTGAATAAATCCGTAATTTTGGCGATTGCATAACCATACTTACCTTCCAGCAGGGCTTTCCTAACCTCGGGAATTCCGGTCTTCCTCAAAGTCCTTGCAAGGGCAATTTTCTTCTCAAGTATGGCCGCTTTAGTGTTCACGTGAAGCTTGTCAAATAAGTCGTACGCCCTTTCATAAAAGGGGAGGGCATTGCTGGAATGCAGCGAATCACCGGTTGTCTCCAAAAGCTCACCAAGTTTGAGTAGGTAGTCAATCTTTTGGGTGTAGTCCATCTTAGACCTAATCAACGTGTCAAAAGCAACCTCAAAGGTTTCTAATGCACTATCAACAAGCCCGGATACACCCATATAGTACGAAATTTTTCCAAGGGCGATAACCCTTTTCCCGTTATCCCCTATCTCCAACGCTTCATCAAGAGCTTTTTCAAAAAGCTTAACTCCCCTGTTTCTGTCACCAATCGTTAAATAGATATATGCAATGCTACCCAAGGCTATGATCCTATCAAAGGGATCTCTAATCTTCTTTGCAAAATATTCGGCATCTCTCATGAGTTCCAGGGCTAGGGAGATATCTGAGAATTTCTCATAAACATCAAGGGCGATTAAGCTGAGTGCACGAACCTTCTCTGGATTGTCCTCCAGCTCACCAATTTTTAGCAAAGCATCATCATACAGACCTCTTTCTATAAGGACTAAAATATCATCCACCGTGGTCATAGTTTATTGTTTCTCCAAACCTTTATAAAACGTTTGTCCAATAACTTTGTCCGGCTTA
>DQUR01000028.1 GCA_015662175.1 Thermococcus paralvinellae
CAGACTTAGTGGTTGATATTCTCTATGCAGTAATTGAACCGAGGGTTAGATATTGAGGTGGTTTAAATGCAGGAAGAATACAAAAAGAGTATCTTAGATAAGCTCGTCGATAAGCTTGTCTATGGATTGGGGTCATTCATAAGCCTATTCAAGAAAGACTGGAAAGAGAAGAATAGATCAAAGATGGAGGAATGGCGTTTAATGTTGTATGCACTCAACAGGTCTCCTCCAGCTTTAATAGGTCTATTCCTTGTAATCCTGTTCATCCTAGTGGGAATCTTTGGCCCCCGCTTAGCTCCTTGGAGATACAACTTCTTCCCAATGCTCTACACAAAGAGCTATGACAAGATAATTTTAGCACCCCCTGGAAGTCAGTTTATCCTTGATTTTTACAACAACACGGTTATTAAGTTCCCCCTGGGCTCGGATCACTATGGTAGAGATTTGCTCAGCTTAATTCTCAGCGGTGCAAGAACTAGCTTTGTGATCTCAATTATAGTGATCTCACTTGGAGTTCCCCTCGGAATAATCCTCGGACTCATAGCTGGTTACTATGGTGGAAAAGTTGACGAGTTGATAATGCGTATAACTGATATGTTCCTTGCATTTCCAGCATTAATCCTAGCAATTGCATTATCAGCTGTTTTGCCCGAGAGAATTCAGAATTTCATCTCAGCACATGAGGCAATTCAGAAGTTTATCCTGTGGCTATTTGCTTTGGATGTTAGAGAAGCTGGAAACCTTGGAAGACTTTTGGCTGTCATATTGGCAATGATTATCGTTTGGTGGCCTGCTTATGCGAGGATAACAAGAGGTTCAACGCTAACAGAGAAGGAGAAGCTTTACATTGAAGCTGCAAGGGCTATAGGTTTGAGTTCATGGACAATCATGTTTAAGCACATCTTACCAAACATCATCGGTCCAATATTGGTTTACATAACCCTTGACTTTGGTGGAGTAATTCTCATGGAAGCTGGATTGAGCTTCCTTGGCTTGGGTGCAACACCTCCAATAGCCGACTGGGGTAGAATAGTCTATGATGGGGCTCAGTATTTCCCAAAGGCATGGTGGCTAGTATTTTACCCAGGTTTAGTGGTCATGCTTGTGGCATTGGGCTGGAATCTGCTTGGAGATGGGCTAAGAGATATTCTCGATCCGAAGACAAGGAGGAGCATTGAGTTCAAGGTAAAGAAGACCAAGAAGGAGGGTGGGGAGAATGCCTGAATCAATTTTGCAAGTTAGAAACTTAACTGTTCACTTTTATACTTACGCTGGAATAGTCAGGGCTATTGAAAAAGTTTCCTTTGATGTTTACAAGGGTGAAACTTTTGCATTAGTTGGTGAAACGGGCTGTGGAAAAAGCGTAACCTCAAGGGCTCTGACCCAACTTATTGAAAGTCCAGGAAGGATTGTTGAGGGTGAAGTCTTATATTACAGAGATGAAGGTCCAGTTGACTTGCTCAAGCTCGATGAAGAGCAGATTAGAGAAATTAGAGGTAACGAGATTGCATACATCTTCCAAGACCCGCATGCCTCACTTGATCCCCTCTACACAGTCGGTTATCAAATAGCTGAAGCGATGGAAGTTCATGGAAAAGTTAAGAGCATAAAAGAGGGGATTAAAAAAGCCGTTGACATTTTAAGAGCCGTTCTTATTCCCGATTCAGAAAGGAGAGTTAAGAACTATCCACACGAGTTGAGCGGGGGCATGAAGCAGAGGGTAGTTATTGGAATCGGGATTGCAAATAATCCAAAGATTCTAATAGCTGATGAGCCAACAACGGCTTTGGACGTTACAGTTCAAGCCCAGATTCTTGACTTGATTAACCAGCTCAAAGAAAAATACAAAGCAACGGTCATTTTAATAACGCACAACTTAGGTGTTGTTGCTGAAACTGCTGACAGGGTTGCTGTGATGTATGCCGGAAAGATAGTTGAGATTGGTTCAGTGGAGCAGATCTTCAAGAATCCCCTCCATCCGTACACTAAGGGTCTCCTCAAAGCTGTACCAAATCCGATGACAAAGATCGAGCGCTTGGAAGCAATTCCTGGAACAGTACCTAATCTGATCACTCCACCAAGCGGTTGCAGATTCCATCCAAGGTGTCCATTTGCAATGGATATCTGCAAACAGAAAATACCTGAACTGAAAGAGATTGAAGATGGGCATTTTGTAGCATGCCACCTTTACTGAGGTGAGAGCATGGAGAAGGTGCTGGAAGTTAAACATCTCAAAAAATACTTCCCTGTAAAAGGTTTATTCTTCACAAAAGGATGGGTTAAGGCGGTTGATGACATAAGCTTTGAAATTTACAGGGGTGAAACATTTGGACTTGTGGGTGAGAGCGGGTGTGGTAAAACAACGACAGGCAGAACAATTCTTCGCTTGATAGAACCAACAGCTGGAGAAATTCTCTTTGAAGGCAAGAATATTATGGGACTTAAAGGTGATGGGCTTAAATGGTTCAGGAGAAAGGCCCAGATAATGTTTCAGGATCCATATTCATCCCTAAACCCAAGACAAACAGTGTTTGAAATCATCATGGAGCCTGTAAGGTTTCATGGAATTGAAGTTGATGATCCAGAAGAGTTTGTAATAAATCTCCTAAAAAGTGTTGGACTCAATGAAATGCACCTTTATAGATATCCTCACGAGTTCAGCGGTGGACAGAGACAGAGAATTGCTCTGGCAAGGATAATGGCCCTCAGGCCAGAGTTTATAGTGCTTGATGAACCAACTTCAGCTCTTGATGTTTCAGTCCAAGCTAATATCCTAAATACTCTCAAGGACTTGCAGGAGAAGCATGGATTTACGTATCTCTTCATTTCCCACGACTTGGGTGTCGTCAAATACATGAGCCATAGAATAGGGGTTATGTATCTTGGAAAGCTCGTTGAAGTTGGCCCAGCAGATAAGATTTTTGAAAATCCACTTCATCCCTACACCCAGATGCTTCTCTCGGCTATCCCAGTTCCAGACCCAGAAATGGCTAAAGAGCTTAAAGCAAAGCGCAAGATTGTTAAAGGTGAGCCCCCAAGTCCAATAAATCCACCAGCTGGATGTAGGTTCCACCCAAGATGTCCATTTGCGAAGGATGTGTGCAAAAAAGAGGAGCCTCCAATGATCGAGGTTGAGAAAAACCATTATGTCGCCTGTTGGCTTTACGCTAAATCCTAGAGAGCAATGCTTTCCTAAAACCGTCATCAATCTCCAAGAGCTGTGTATAGATGAAGTCTTTTTCTCCTTTTTCATTGAAAATTTCTTTATTTTTGAGCTTGATTCTATAGTAGAGGTACTCTTTTGGGAGTATCTTGACTTTATCAAGTTCTGTAGGAGTTTTAACTCCAAGAATTTTCCTTAATATGGCCAAGGAGAGCATGGCTTCTCTGTTTTCTTTTGCAAGTTGCTCGTCTTTCTCTACATGTCTTGAAAAACCAGTTGGAATTCCAATGAATCTGAAGAGATTCCATTTTCTCATGTGCCTTAATCTTTCATTTAGTTTTTCTCCAGAGCGTTCATAGACCTCGACAAACAGGTTTTTTAAGAACTCCTCAACTTCATTCTTCTGTAAGAGTATTGGAAGAGGTTCTTCTGCAGTTTTTAATAGAGTTCTGTCTATTGGCCGGATTAGAGTGCTAATTCTTTCAATCCGCTCAAGCTTCTTTGAAAAGTAAGCATCTATCATA
>DQUR01000218.1 GCA_015662175.1 Thermococcus paralvinellae
CCTCCATTCTCTTTTCTTCAGTTATGATATCCCCGGCAATCATTACCAATTGGAGGATATGACTTTGAATTCTGTTTATCAAACCGAGAGCTTCCCTAATTAGCAGACCATTCCTGGGAGGTAAAATTCCCAAAGCATTTTCTATTGCCTCTGCCGTTGCATTTCCATGTGAGGAGTGACAAAGTCCACAAATCCTCATAACTGCTTCAACGGCAAATAGGGGATTCTTACCGATAACCAACTTTTCAAATCCCCTCACAGGGGCAATTGCAATGAAATTGGCCTTCTTAACCTCCCCATTTTCGTGATGAAGTATTAACTTAGCCTCGCCCGCAACTCTACAGAGCTCGTTTATTTGAAGATACTCGCCCATTCGTTATCCCTCCATTTTTAGGTTTCCCTTCATGAGAGTTTATGGAAAGTCACAATAAAAGGATTTTCTGAACCAAAAGTTTAGAACGTGACAGTTTTTGATTAATCCAATAAGTTGTGCAGTTATCAGAGCAAAAGGATGCAAAACTTTATAAAGACTTGAGTATAGTAAGGGTGACGCTCTTCTGAGCGTTAAAATATTTGAAAGGAGATATTGGAAATGTATGGAGATAGATTTAGTGAAAATAGGGATAGATTTGGTGGAGTAGCCCCGGTTAAGGTTGGGGAGAAATACACCGTTAAAATCGAAAGTATGGGAAAAGGTGGAGATGGAATAGCAAGGATTAATGGCTTTGTTGTGTTTGTTCCAAACACTAAAGTCGGTCAGGAAGTTGAAATTGTAATTAACTCTGTCAAAAAAAAGTTTGCCTTTGGAGAGGTCATTTGATTTCATATCCGCGGCAAACTTTTTTTTGTTTTATCCTTTTTATTCCAAATTAAGTTTTTAAATCACTGGGCTTGACATTTACCGATGAAAATTTATATTGAAACATATGGGTGCACAAGGAACAGGGCAGATGCTGAAATCATGGAGGCTATTTTGGTTAATGCAGGTTATAAAATAGCTGATTTTGATAGTGCTGACTATGTGATCGTAAACACCTGTGCCGTGAAAGACCCCACGGAAAAGCACATGAGGAAGAGGATTAAAGACCTCCTTGACGCCGGTAAAAGGGTTATCGTCACCGGCTGTTTGCCCCATATCAATCTTGAATCAATAGATGAGAGGGTATCAGCAATATTAGGTGTTAAGAGCATAAACAGGATTGCTGAAGCCATTGAATTGGCGGAGAGAGGGATAAAGCTCATTGATGTGGAGCAGAGAAAAATAGACAAGCTTGAGCTCCCAAGAATGTGGAAGGATAGGGTAGTTTTCGTTGTGCCAATCGGTGAAGGCTGTTTGAACGCATGCACCTACTGTGCAACCCGCTTTGCAAGGGGGATTCTGAAGAGCTACTCTCCAGAGAAAATTGTCAGATGGGTTAAGGAGGCATTGGCTAAAGGCTATAAGGAGATACAGCTTTCAAGCGAAGATACTGGGTGCTATGGTTTTGATATCGGAACCAACTTAGCTGAGCTTTTAGATGAACTCACATCCATTGAAGGAGAGTTTAGAATCAGGGTTGGCATGATGAACCCAAATCACGTCATTAAGTTTCTCGATGAGCTCATCAACGCATACAAAGACGAGAAGATTTACAAATTCTTACATTTGCCCGTTCAGAGTGGGGATAATAAAATTTTGAGGAAAATGGGCAGAACATACACAGTTGAGGATTTTGAAGAGATTGTAAAGGCCTTCAGGAAAGAGATTCCAGAACTGAACCTAAATACTGACATAATTGTTGGATTCCCCGGGGAAAGCGAAGAAGCTTTCCAGAATACTGTTTAGCTCATAAAAAGAGTTAGGCCAGATAAAATAAACGTTTCAAGATTTTCCCCAAGGCCCAGAACTTTAGCGGCGAGAATGCCCGACCAGATAGTTGGCTGGCGTGTTAAGGAGCGCTCTCGCTATTTACACCGCTTGAGGTTAGCTATAAGCCATGAGATAAACCAGAGATATGTTGGAAAAGAAGTCCTTGTTCTAACACATGGCGAAGG
>DQUR01000220.1 GCA_015662175.1 Thermococcus paralvinellae
ACATATATCGGGAGCAACGAAAAAGAGCTTGAAAAGTTTAACCCCTTTAGAGATGCTGTACCAAAGTTCAGAAAAGAAGAGGTTAAGCAGGCATACGAGGAGTGGCTCAAAAATGATGGGACGGAAGATGAGTAAAAATAATGACAAATTCAGGGGATCAAATACCCCAATGCTCATTCGGGGGAATGTAAAAGTATTAACGAAAAGATAGGCGAGAGGGCTATAGCCCGCCTTCTGTATTAAGGGAGCATTCGACTAAGCGGCCAACCACGGGGCTCACACCGGGAAACTCATCGCCCCTCTTTCGGCCTTGCACCCCGCGGGACGGCCGTTTCACCGATCCCTCCGAGGTCGTCTGCGGGTTAGCTCGGGAGCTGTCACCAGTCCCTTCGCCGCATTCATTCCCATCTCTCGGAGGGCGTGTCGTTTCTGCGCCGTTGCCCTCCCTCTCGGGAGGTGCCTTACGGCACCGCGGCCCCGGTGCGGTGGGCGGAACTTCCTCGGGTATAAAACCCGACAGCCCCCAGCCCTCTCGCCTAGAAAAAATTTAGAATAATAATATTATAAAGATTTGGTTATTTTTTTGAAGCTTTCATCTCCTTATAAATCCCAACATTTTTGACTTCTTGTATTTACCCAGAGGCGATTTCCTCTTAGGCTTTGGTCTTTCTCTTCTCTTTCTCTTCCCGGGTTTCCTTATTCTCATAATTGCCACTATTAAGATGATTACGGCTAATGCTGTAATAAAATATAATGCCCATTCCTCTATTTTTTTCATTTCATCCTTTTTTACGCTTTCTGTTTGAGAAGAAATTGTTTCTTTTGTTGTATTTTTGGCAGAAGTGAAAGTTAATGAGCTTTTTGTTGGGGTTGGTTTCTTAATATAAATTGTTCCTTCTCTCACATTTTGCCTATTAAATGCAGAAAGTACAAACTGATACTTCACTTCCCCTTCTGGGAGCAGAAATTCAAGCTGAATTTCATTTCTTCCAGGAGATAATACTATTTCTCTTAAACCCTTGTAAAGAGTCTCATTTGCTATAGCTATTTTGTAACTTATAGTACCTTTAATTTTCTCCTGATTCTCATTCGTGATCACGACCACAAACTCGACTCTCCCGTCATTTAACATATGATAAATTACGCTATCTATTCTTGGATACGCTATAACGTAATATGTTGTTGATTTTTCTCCGACCAATATACCATTGTGAGTTACCTTTACAAGAACTTTGACTTCACCCGGGGATGCCGCTGGGAGTTTAAATCGAACTATGTTTGTGCCCTTTTGAAGTTGAATTGTCTTGGTGTATTTATGAAGCAACTTATTATTTTTATCATACGTCACAAGTGTAACATTGACATTGATGTTTCTCTCAGCAGTTATTGTAACATAAACTTCATTTTGGGAATCCTCCATAACTTGGGTGTTTTTTAAAGACAGAGCAGAGAGCTCAACACCGAACTGAATGTAATATTCCTTTGAAAAACTGTATGTCCCACCGGGATATTCCAGAAGGTATATAAGTTTGTAGTTCCCAGATGGTAGATTATAAGGAACTGATAGTTCAAATTGAACTACATTATCCCCTTTTGTCAGATTAACAACTTTTTCCATAAGTAAATACTTCTTTCCGTTTCTCTCAAGATATGCAGAAGCTTTCAAAGGAATTACTTTGTTTTTTAGATTTTCAACATGGGAATAAACTACTATTGTTTCTCCGTTAAGTACGTAATTAGAGCTGAAAGGCCGCTCTTTCACATAGGTTATAGCTTCCTTAAAGATAAGCGGTTTGTCCACAACTTTTACTGGAATCCTTGCCGTTATTATATATATGTCCCCGGACTCTAAAAAGCCCCAAAAAGTTAAAACAATTTGATAATTCCCTGGTTTAACACTCTCATTCACAAGAAGCTTGTAGCCTATTTCTCTGCTCTCTCCAGATGCCCACTCATTGTAAATTGTCCTCTGAAGTTCCAGCTTAAATCCCCCAACCTCATTGAGTTTTTCATCCAAAACAGCATATCTCCGAAAGCTTACAACCTTAAAATCAAGGTTTTGGTCATTCTTTAGGACAAAAGTCCCTTGGGCATGATCTCCAGCAAGCACCAGTATTTCGCCCCGGGATGGGAAAGTAATGAATTGGGCTGATGCGAGGGGCAATACCAATACCATAGCCATGATAATCATTACCCTTCTCATCAGCATCCCCTGGGATAGTTTGTATTTGGACAATATAAACCTATGTCAAAAGGAGAATTGCTCCTAGGAGTGTAAACCCAAGGAAGATTATCAAACTTAGCTTATAGAGGGTAAGCTTTAAAAAGTGAGTCCTAACCATGATGGAAAGTATTGTGAGCATAATGCCATAAAAGACCGCAAAAATCCCAAGAGCTTTCTTTATGTCGATCTTTAAGAGGAGGAGTATCCCAAGGACTGCCCCGGCCAATACAGTTACGTGTGGCACGGTGAACAGGTAATAATTAAGCAAAATCCTATTTTCATCCATCGTTCTCACTCCATTATGAATGCGTAAGTTGTTGTGGTGGGAAGGGTTCTTCTTATTTTTGGCAACAGATATCTGGGAAGCGTAACCTCCCTTTTCTCCTCCAGTATATCGTATATTCCAAGTATCTTTTCAATTACCTTGACTTCAATTTCCCCTCTAACTCTGAAATACCCATGCCATGTAGTTGTTATCTCAAGCACAATTGGGAGATAAAGTTTTTCAAGTTCCCAGTCCTCCAAAAGGGATTTCAGGTATTCGAGTTCTCTCTTCTTGAAATAGTGGAAACTCCCATCTCTAAGCTGTACTTTTGGAGTATCCTCGTTTAAAAGCTTCACTAAGCTCTTTCTCACTCTAGGCAAGTGATGGTTGATGCGCGAAATCTCCTTGTTTATTATCTCGTCTGGTTGGGGCATGAATTAAATTAAGATACAGGAAAGATAAAAAGCTTTTCACTTCAATGTTCTTAAGAGCTCTTGAACAGTCCTTCTTACAGCTTTATAACTGTTCATTTTTGGCTTCCATCCCTTGCTTTTGGCTTTTTCAATGCTTAAGCGCATAAATTTCACATCCCCTTTCCATCCTCTTCCTCCATCAACTCCACCTGTAAAATAGAATTCTGGATTAAGCCCCATCTCTTTGCTAACCATTTCTGCAATTTCTCTAACGGTAATCCAATCATCGCTTCCAAGGTTATAGACATCATAAGCCTTCCCCTCTTCCCTAAATTTCCCAAAAAGATACAACATTCCCTCAACGGTGTCACTCACGTGAAGATAGCTTTTTCTCTGGGTGCCATCCCCAAGAATTTCTAAACGATTTGAGTTTGTCTTCAGTTTATTTATGAAATCATAAATTACCCCATGATTTGAGCGTTCTCCTATTATGTTAGCTAACCTAAAAATCAAGCTCTTTATATTAAATGTGTGGGCATATCCACTAATTAAAGCTTCAGCTGCTAACTTTGCTCCCCCATAAACACTTATGGGTTCAAGAGGGGCGTAATCTTCCGGAGTTGGAATAATTCTGGCATCGCCATAAACTGTTGAGGATGACGTAAAAACTAAATACTTGACTTTCTCCTTTCTCATTGCTTCAAGGAGGTTATACGTTATTAGAACATTTGTTTCATACAAAAGTTCAGGACTTTGCGCTCCAATTCTAACCTCGGGATTAGCCGCCAGGTGGAATACAACTTCAACTCCTTTAACAGCTTTTTCTGCAACTTCTTTATCCCTTAAATCACCTTTGAGAAACTCAAACCGTTTATTATTGATCCACCGTTTGATATTTTTCAAAGTACCTGCACTTAAATCGTCAACAACCCTTACGTCATATCCCTGTTCCATCAGCCTGTCAACTAAATGAGAGCCAATGAAACCCGCCCCCCCAGTAACAAGAATCTTCATCCTCTTCACCTTTCAGATTGTCTG
>DQUR01000039.1 GCA_015662175.1 Thermococcus paralvinellae
CATAGCGTATGATACGCATTTCAAAACCCTCTTTGTTAATGGAAACTCTGAAATCTATAAGTTCGTTCCAAATCCGCCCCTAAAGCCCCATGATCTAAACCCACTCAACTATACGGGAAAGTACTCAGCCATTGTCAACTTTTTGGAAAATTTCTGGACCGGATACAACTATGCGGACTTTGACAATGGATACAAGGGAGATTACTTCCTAAATGCGAGAATTGCCCGGCTGTATGCATACCTTTACCAAAAAACAGGGGATGAAAAGTTCAAGGAAAGGTATCAATGGCTATTGAAGTGGTTAGCATATAAGCAGTTGGACAATGGAGGCTTTCCTGAGGGAATTCCACCGAATGATTTCACCCTATACACAGCGTTTACAGTAGAGCCCCTCAAAGACCTGCCTTTTGAGGGGAAAGAAAAGATCCTTGGCTATCTAAACAGCAGGGTAAAAGAAGACTACATAATGACCACTCCAAAAGACAGGAAGGGAGACCTATTTGCCGAGGCCCAGATGTTACCGATACTCTATGAACTCAATCTCTTGAATGATACCGTAACAGACAACTTGGTTAAAAAGATTCTTGAGGCACAGAGGGATGATGGAAGCTGGCGGAAAAGCCTGGGAGGAACTATTGTCACAGCCTTTGGACTGGCAAGGTATTACGAGCTGAGTGGAGATGAAAGGGTCTTGCCAGCAATTAAGAAAGCTGCTGAGTGGATTTCAGAGCATCAAGAAGAAAACGGAAGATTCAAAGGCGAGGTTGGATATGGATACTCAAGGGCCATCTACGCAAATGTTCTTTTTGTATGTCACGTTGTTGGCATGAAAGACAGAGAAGAGCAGATGCTCAAAATAATTGAGGAAACCTACGACTTGCAAAAAGAGCCGAGGCCATTGCAGGCTACCCTTGACATATTAAGAGCATTAGAGTACAGCTATGGATTTGAACGTGCATTAAATATACTCGAGAACATTTTAGAACTTCATCCTTTTTAGTTTTTTAACCAAAATTTTTTGGTTTTGTTTTTGCAAAAAGAAACATAAACTTAAAAGCCATACCTGAACAGTTAATTTTAAATAGCTTTCTCCGTATATCACCATCAGTTATTCTAAAAAGGAGGGATTAAAATGGCGTACAAATTCATAAAGTGGTTTGAGGAACTTAGCAAAGAGGATGTGCCACTTGTTGGTGGGAAAGGTGCAAACCTTGGAGAAATGACAAGAGCTGGCATTCCGGTTCCACCGGGTTTCTGTGTTACAGCTGAGGCGTACAAATACTTTGTTGAAAATGTTAAGGTCGAGGATGGAAGAACACTCCAAGAGTGGATTATGGACATAATAAGCAAAACCAATGTTGATGATTCAAAGCAACTGCAAGAAAACACCGCCAAGATTAGGGAGAAGATCATCTCACTCCCAATGCCAGAGAACATTGAAAAGGAGATCAGGGAAGCATACAAAGAGCTTAGCCAGAGGTTTGGTAAGGATGAGGTTTATGTTGCTGTCAGATCATCAGCTACCGCCGAAGATTTGCCAGAGGCTTCATTCGCTGGTCAGCAGGAGACATACTTGGATGTCATTGGTGCCGATGATGTCATTGACAAGGTTAAGAAGTGCTGGGCTTCACTCTGGACTGCGAGGGCCACCTTCTACAGGGAGAAGCAGGGATTTGATCACATGAAGGTGTATTTGAGCGCAGTTGTTCAGAAGATGGTCAACAGCGAGAAGAGCGGTGTTATGTTCACAGCCAACCCGGTTACAAACAACAGAAATGAGATCATGATCAACGCTTCATGGGGGCTTGGTGAGGCTGTCGTTAGCGGTTCAGTTACACCAGACGAGTACATCGTTGAAAAGGGAACATGGAAGATTAAGGAGAAGTTCATCGCAAAGAAGGAGGTCATGGTAATCAGGAACCCTGAGACTAAAAAAGGAACCGTTTATGTTAAGGTTGCTGAGTACCTCGGTCCAGAGTGGGTTGAGAAGCAAGTCCTCACAGATGAGCAAATCATCGAAGTTGCCAAGACTGGTGCAAAGATTGAAGAACACTACGGATGGCCACAGGACATCGAGTGGGCCTACGACAAGGATGACGGAAAGCTCTACATTGTTCAGTCAAGGCCAATTACAACACTTAAAGAAGAGGTCAGTGGAGAAGAGGTTGAGGAAGTCGAGGAGGCAGAGGTTATCCTTAAGGGTCTCGGTGCTTCACCAGGAATTGGTGCGGGTAAGGTTGTTGTGATCTTTGATGCCAGTGAAATTGACAAGGTTAAGGAAGGAGATGTACTTGTCACAACAATGACAAACCCGGATATGGTTCCAGCAATGAAGAGAGCAGCGGCAATCATAACGGATGAGGGTGGAAGAACAAGCCACGCTGCAATTGTTTCAAGGGAGCTTGGAATTCCATGTGTTGTCGGCACAAAAGAGGCTACCAAGAAGCTCAAGACCGGTGACTACGTCACGGTTGATGGTACAAGGGGTCTCGTGTACAGGGGCATCGTAAAGAGCCTGCTTAAGAAGAAGGGGGAAGAAAAGGCCGCTACAGGAGTAGTAGTTGCAGGTGCTCCACTAGTAACGGGAACAATGGTTAAGGTTAACGTTTCAATGCCAGAGGTTGCCGAAAGGGCAGCTGCAACAGGTGCAGACGGTGTTGGA
>DQUR01000281.1 GCA_015662175.1 Thermococcus paralvinellae
AACATGAGTTAGTTCATGAGCAACAACTCTATAAGCAGTTTCTCCACTTTTCAGGAAATTCTCCTCAATGATATAGACTCTATTCTCAACAGTTACGGCGATCCAGGAAGCTATTTGCTCTTCTCTTTCCCTTGTTAAATTGTAGCTTGGGGGGACAAGAAAAGTCATCTTATAAATCGTTTCCCATATTTTGAGCAGATATATATCCTCTTTCGAAGGACCCCATTTTTCCAAAGCCTCTTGCCTCGTAATCACAACTATTTTAGGCGACTCTTTGAATGTGAGATTTCTAATCTCCTGAACTTCTTCCTCTATCTCCTGAACCTTTTGGAGTACCTGTCCAGCTCTCCCTTCTATCGAACTAACTCTGATTTGATAAAACGATGCGATAAGAATAACGATTAATGCCAGTGCAACTAACCCGGTCTTTTTCATATCACTCACCTTCGAAAGGTTATTTAGTGGAACACGCTTATAATACATTTGGTGTTGTTACATGGGAAGGATTGTGGAGGTAGATGGAGCGATTGATGAAATCCCAGACAATTCAGTTATAGCTGTTTCAGGCTTTAATCTGCTTGTGGCCCCAGAATACCTGCTCCTCAAACTGTTTGAGCATTACAAAGAAACAGGACATCCAAAGAATATTTTCTTGGAAGTTAATCCGATTCCAACAGCTCCCACTGGTGTCCTCGATAGGATAATGGATGAGCTTTACAATGATCTGGATCAGGATTTCCTCTCGGGAATCCTCGTTACTTACCCGGGCTGGTCTCCCTATCTGCAAAAGCTGATTCAAGAAAACAGAATTGAAGGATACACATGGTCAATTGGAACAGCTTCGTGGTTTTTCAGAGAGGTTGCGAGAGGCTTCCCTGGAGTTATAACGAAAGTTAAGAACGTTTCTTGACGGAAGGCAGGATGCGGGATATTTAAATGACCTTGCAAAAGAGAAAAAGAGGTGTAAAGTTCAGCCGATCAAAATTAACGGGGATGAGTACCTTCTATACACCGCCCCAAAGCCAAATGTTGCATTCATAAGAGGAACAACAAGCGATGAGATTGGGAACATAACAACTGAGCGGGAAGGAGCATTTACGGACATTTTGAACATGGCCCAAGCCGCTAAATCTCTGCCAAATCCGGGAATTGTAATAGCCCAAGTTGAAAGGATTGCAAGATTTGGCTCTCTTCATCCCCAAGATGTAAAGGTTCCAGCACCTTTAGTGGACTATGTAGTCCTCGCTCCAAGGGAATACCATAAGCAAAGTGCAAACATCCAGTATGATCCAAGGATTTCTGGTGAGATCATTCCCCCAGCCAAGCCAAGAATTCCAGAGATCCCACTAAATATCCGAAAAGTTATTGCAAGGAGAATTTTGCTTGAGATGGTTAAGATCATCAAAAAGCTCGGCAGACCAATTTTGGTCAACTTAGGAATCGGCATCCCATCAGAAGTAGCTGCAATTGCAACTGAGGAAGGCAATGGCAGATTATTGATGCCGCAAGCTTAGGGTTCATGCAAGTAGATAGGTACGGAAACGTTAATCCCTCAATTCTGCCTGGCAGATTACCCGGACCTGGAGGTTTTCCGGTGATATCGTTTGGTTCCCCGAGAATAATCTTTGCTGGTGGCTTTACCGCTGGGAGGAGGGACATCAGAGTTAAAGATAGGCAATTGAAGATTGTCAAAGATGGCAGTGTTATTAAATTTGTCAATCAAGTTTATAAGATAGTCTATAACGGCCAAGTGGGTCTAGAAAGGGATCAACATAACAGAGAGGGCAGTGTTTAGACTTATGAGGAACAGGCTAATTCTTGAGGAAATCGCTCCGGGTGTGGATATAGAAAAGGACATCCTACTAGCAAAAATGGAGTTTGAACCCAAAATAAGTTCAAAGCTAAAAGAGATGGACAAAAGACTATTCCTACCAGAGAAAATGGTATTGAAAGAGGAAATTAAAGAAGCACTCGGCTGAGTGTATTTATTCTTTAAATTCAACAAACTCCTCCTTCATACCATCCTTTGTAATTACAACAACTTGGATTTTCCTATCTCCGGTGTAAACGTCTCTCTTGCCAGCTGTTCTGACAGCTTTGATGGCTAATTCTCTTGCATCTTCAATGCTCATATCCCTCCTATATCCTTCCTCAAGAATAGCTATTGCAAAAGGTGAGCCTGAACCTGTTGCTGTGTAATCATCAAATATTAAGCCTCCAAGGGGATCGAGATTTGCTAGAGTTGGTTCCTCAACGTATCCGCCAATAATGATCTGCACAAGATAAGGGAACCATTTGTTCTCATTAAGGATATTGCTTAAGAGATTGGCCATTGCTTTTGCAGTCATAGGTCTTTCCCATGTGAACCGGTAATAACGAGCCTCAGCTTCAAGCATTCTCGCAAGCATTTGAACATCTCCAACGCTTCCTGCAGTTGTTATTGCTATTCTATCAGTAACAGGGAAGATTTTTTTGATGTTGAGCGTTTCAACCATGTGGTCAAGTGATGCTTGAGTATCAGCCGCTAAAACGACACCCTCTTTAACTTTAATTCCAACTGTCGTAGTTCCGGTTTTCTTCTCCATAGTTTCACCTCCTAAAGTGGATTGACAAAAAAGTTTTTAAAGTTTGGCTTAAATGTGGATGATCCAAAAAGAAGCAGAAAATCCTCTAACCCAAAAGGAATCCAAAAGCAGCGATTAGAAATTTACTGTTCTACTGGTCTATTGAATCCTTACAGTTCTCACAGACCCACTTTTCTTGTCCGCCAATATACACCTTATAAAGTGGACCATACTGTCCGCAAGCCTCACAGATCCCATAAACCTCAGTCTCAGTTTCCAATTCTTCTGTTTTTTCTTCCTCGCTATTATACATCGCCAGTGCTGCAAGCAGATCAGCTGCAGTTACGAATCCAATGGGTTTACCCAGTTTTGTAACTAGTATTCTCCTAACTCCCTTATCCATCATGAGCTCAATTGCATCCTGGATATTATAGTCATATTCAATTCTAACCGGATTCTTGGTCATTATATCCCTGACTTTAACACCTTTTGGGTCCTTCCCTTTGGCAACAACTTTATTCAAAATGTCCCTGTCGGTTAATATTCCCACTATCTCCTCATTCTCAACAACAACTGCACTGCTGACTTTATTCTTGGCCAGTATTTTAGCAACTTTATCAATTGTATCATCTGGCCCGACAACCACTGCCCTTCTCTTAAGCACTTGTTCCACAGTTATCTGTGGCATCATTGCTCTCCCTCCCTGTTCATGTTTAGAAATATGATGAGAAACTTAAAAATGTTTTGGAGTTAAAGGTTTCTTTTTACAAGCCAGTGTGTAGACACCAGGAAGAACATTACGAACGTCACAATCCCGATATAGGGAAGAATCGTATGAGTAACGGGTTTCTGAAACGCTGGGGTTGTTGATACTTCCTTTATAGCTGCCCGAGCAACTGTCTCGGTTACAGTTTTTGTTAAATCTTGAACATTTGAACTAGGAGTCAAGAGGAGTTTCGAAAACTTGTAAACACCATAAGCAATTAAACCCGCAATGCTTAAACTGATAATTTGAATATTCTCAAAAGTTCTCAGTATTCTATCCTTCACGGATATTTTTCTTGGGAGAAGAAGTATTGGCCTTGGGGATGCATGATAAAGTTTAACTTCCTGCAGTCTTTTTCCATACTTTTTACCTACGACCTCGACTAAGCCCACCTTGATCATTTTATCAATGTGGTATGAGACCGTTGAGAGGGGAAGATCTAACTCCCGAGCAATCTCAGAGAGGGAGAGTGTTTTCTCTTGAAGAAGTCTCAGAATGGCCAGCGATTTTTCATTTATCAATATCTGGGCAAGCTCCTTGGCTTTTTCATCATCAACACTAATGGTCTCAAATTCCACAAAACCCACCAATTGGAATAGTGAGCAACTGAATATTAAGGTTTTCCCCGGCATTAACTAAACCCAAATTGGTAAAGTGATGAAAAGGAAAGAAAAGTCAGATTATTAAATTCATGGCTTTTCCAGAATGATCTCAATTGTTGAGGTGTTTGCTGTTCTTCCGTCTGCAGTTGGAAGTTCCTCTGTGCCGATCTTGATCTCCTTAACCCTAACCTCTGGCAGGAACCTATTCCTGACGATCTCTGCAACATCAACGGCTCTGCTGATAGCCCTCCCCCTTGCTTTAATTGAAACCTCCTTTGCACCCTCATTGAACTGGGTTATAACGGCAAGGACGTAGTTCATAACCGGCTTCTTTCCGATGTAAACAACATGCTCCTCTGCCATCTTTGGCACCTCCGAAAGTTTTGTCATAGCCTTTTCGTGGTTTTTACGTTAAATACTTTTCGGTTGTTGAATAGTCCGGACAAAACTATATCCAATGATTGACGTAAAAATGTCTATAGCAAATGCTTTAAGGGAATATTATTACATGCATCTGGTGATATCATGGCCGTTCACCCAATTGATTATCGCTATGGCAGTGAAAAGATGAGGAGAATTTGGGAGGAGGAGAATAAGCTGCAAAAGATACTTGACGTCGAGGCGGCTTTAGCGAGGGCTCATGCAAAGGTTGGGAATATTCCAGAGGAGAGCGCAAGAGTAATAAGCGAAAAAGCTAATACAAAATACGTTAAACCTGAAAGAGTAAAAGAAATTGAGGCTGAAATTCATCACGACATTATGGCTGTAGTAAAGGTTTTAAGCGAAGTTTGCGGTGAACACGGGAAGTACGTTCACCTTGGAGCCACTTCAAATGATATAATTGACACTGCAAATGCTCTTCTTATTAAAGAATCCCTGGAAATAGTTCTTAAAGATCTAAGAGAGCTGAGAACAATCCTAAAGAAACTCGCAAAAGAGCACAAATACACCGTTTGCATTGGAAGAACCCATGGGCAGCATGCTGTTCCCACAACCTATGGAATGAAGTTTGCCATATGGCTCGATGAGATACAGAGACAGATTGATAGGATAGAGCAAGCAAAGGATAGACTTTTGGTCGGACAGATGAGCGGCGCTGTTGGAACCATGGCATCTTTCGGAGAAAAAGGTATGGAAATCCAACACTTAGTTATGAAAGATTTAGGACTAAAACCTGCAAGGATAAGCAATCAGATAATCCAAAGAGATATTTATGCTGAGCTCATAATGATTTTAGCTTTAATTGCCTCAACACTTGATAAAATTGCCCTTGAGATTAGAAACCTCCAAAGAACTGAAATCCTTGAAGTTAGCGAGCCTTTTGGAAAGAAGCAAGTTGGCTCATCAACAATGCCTCACAAAAGGAATCCAATAAGGAGTGAAAAAATCTGTGGACTTGCGAGAATTATATACTCTAATGTTATCCCAGCACTTCTGAACAACCCATTATGGCACGAGAGAGACTTAACGAACTCCTCAGTGGAGAGAGTAATCCTTCCAGAGACATTCATGCTGTTGGATGAAATGTTAAAAAACATGAAAAAAGTACTCTCTGGCCTGGAATTTTTCCCAGGGAATATAAAACGCAATCTTTACTTAACAAACAACCTAATAATGGCGGAACCATTGATGCTAAAGCTAACAGAGAAGGGAATGGGAAGACAAGAGGCTCATGAAATTGTTAGACAAATCGCTATGAAAGCATTCTATGAAAAGAGGGACTTAATCGAGGTTGCTAGAGAAAATGAAGTTGTGAGAGAATACTTAGGTGAGGAGGATTTTGAGGAGTTAAAACCGGAGAGCTACATTGGACTTGCTCCTCAGATAGTAGATGATGTAATTCAATATATAGAAGAAATTGAACAAAAAGAGGCTCAAGAATCTTAAGCATCTGTTTTCTTGCTGTGTCCATTTTTATTAACTTTTTGTTAGTTTATTGCCTCATTATTGGGCATCTCTCAATATTTTCGGAGAATTTTTACGTATAATAATTATATAATTTGTATTTTTAAATATTTAAATTAAAAACTTTCATTTATAGTATTTACGAATTTCAATAAGTTATAAAAATTAAATTTTTATAAATATTACAAAATATTAAATTTAAAATAGTAAAAAATCTGTAAAAATTACGATATTTAATATTAAAATTGACAAAAAAGATTTAATAACATGCCCAAGAACTCAAAAATGAGGAGAACAGTATGGAAGAACTCTTAAATGCCATAATACAACTTATTGAGAAAGAAAAAGAGGAAGAAAAGAAATTATCTATTCCCCCAAAAGGAGTCAGAGCATTAATTGAAGCAGTGAGATTAGCAGAGATTATAAAGCCCAGCCAATATGCAAAGAGAGAAGCATTCAAAAAACACCAAATTGATGAGTATTATTTAAACAGAATGCTCACGATGCTTTTTTATGACATCATGAAGAAACAGGGACTAATAGATAGAGCAATTAAAGATATTATTGGAGTTAATCCCCTAATTCTGGATCCCTGGTTAAGGGCAGCTCTGAGGGTTGTAGTAGACGTATCACTCTTTCACCCTTTCAAACCCAGCACGCTCAAGGCTTTAAAATGGAAAGGATCAGACTTTATATCCTCCAAGACACATCCCTACGTTGGTATGTATTATTGGGACATCTTTGATAAAGTCGTTAGCTATAAGCCAAGCCTCAAGAGTAGAGATGAATTCCTTGAATGGAAGTATATCGCTCCCATTTGGTTTATAAGAAGGATTAAGGGATTATTGGGTAAGGAAACGGAACAGTTTTTCCAGGCTGTGAATTCAAAGCATGGTTGGACAAGCATTAGAGTAAATACCCTTAAAGCTACTGTAAATGAGGTAGTAACCACTCTAAAAAGTGAAGGAAAGGAAGTAAACGTAAGTGAGAGAGTTCCAACCATAGTGAAAATAAAGGGACCATACGATTTCGACAGGAGCAAGCTCTTCAGAGAGGGGAAGATTTTGATACAAGAGGAAACAAGTGCAGTAGCTTCTCTAATTCTCGACCCCAAGCCGGGAATGACTGTTGTAGATTTAGCCGCAGCTCCGGGAGGCAAAACAAGTCACATTGCAGAGCTCATGAAAAATAAAGGGAAGATTTATGCTTTTGATGTTGATGAATTCAGAATAAAGCGGATGAAAGAAATTCTAAAAAGAATGAACATAAATATAGTCAAAATAATCAAAAAAGACGGTAGAAAAGCTTCTAAAATTCTTGGAAAGGAAATTGCAGATAGAGTTCTGCTAGATGCACCATGTACTTCATCTGGAACCATAGGTAAGAATCCAGAATTAAGATGGAGATTAAGGGAAGTGAAGATCCAAGAAATGGCTGAGCTACAGAAAGATTTACTTAAAGCGGCTGCCCAGCTCCTAAAGCCAGGAGGTAGGCTATTGTATGCAACATGCAGTCTTTTCCCTGAGGAGAATGAGGAGAATATAGAGTGGTTTTTAGAGATACATGATAACTTCCAATTAATACCACTAAATGGTCCTTATGATGGGTCTCCACTGCTAAAAGGTACTATGAGGGCCTATCCACATAGACATGGCACCATAGGATTTTTCTATGCTCTCCTAGAAAAAGTTGAATAAACGTATGTGATGAATAAAGTTAAAAACATAGCCATCAATGGAATTAAGGTGCCAAAGATGCTGGAGATATTGGGGTTTATATTCTACGCTGGAGCAGCATTGGTAATATTATTTATAGCAGCGTTTTCTGGAGGAATTTCGAGAATACTAGCACTTCCAGCGGCAATTGGCTATATGCTCCTTGCATTTTGGTCAATAGAGCAGGTGGGGGCTGACATAGTTTCAAAAGGTCAGGGCAAAGATAAAAGACTTATGCTTGCATTAAACTTGGTTTCCTTTGGATTAGGAGCGATTTCATTTTATATCTACATGGAGAGCATTGCGACGCCAGCCTTGCTCCTTGGCCCTGCTTTTGTCATTGGACTTTGGAAGAGTTATAAGGGTCATTGACTCTTGTTTTTTACTTTCCATTATTGTCTATTTTGCCTGACTCTTTGTATTCATCTGTTCAGAAACTTTAGATATAATAGTCCCTATATGACAATTATGTATAGTGGTAAAATTAACAAAATTTAAAAAGACGCGGAGACATTATTGGTTATGGGGAGAGAGACATGTGTGGAGCATATAATTTGACCAAACATGAAAGTCTATATCTAAACCTTACCCCTTGGATGGAAGATGATATCTTGGAGCCCTTTCGATGGTACTACTCAAAACAGCTCAGGATTAGGGGTTTAAATCCGAGAACCACTGCCATTCTACTAACACGAGCAGAGACAGGAGCTGATACATATACCACAGCAATATACCTGAGTCATATTCTGAGGGCAAAGCTAACAAGTCTTCAGTCCATAGCATCATGGAAACGTCAAATAACAGCAGAGTATATAGTTAAAACTGTAAGAAAAACACCCAAATCATTAACGCAGGGAGATATTTTGGATGTAATAAAATCTGGAGTGGAAAATGCAGCCAATAAACTCAGTGAGATTTCAATTGATAACACAAAATCAAAAATACCCCACTGGCTAATAAAAATACACATTTCTAAGGCACTTTCTGAGCATACAATAAGCCTGATAGAATGGGCATTAGACAACAGTCGATATGATATTTATCTGCCGTTGGAGAATGTAACGATTGAGGTAAAATATGTCTGGGGATATACCATAAATTATCGTGAGTATGCTGAAAGAGACAAAGCTATCTATGTCATCGTGGGTGAAAATGTCTCATGGGAAAAACTCAAGAGAATAAGTGAGGCTAAAGGTATAAACTACATTCTGTACCGTACAGATTACGGTAGGTTCTTCTCGAATCTTGCGGATCTGGGTGAGTAACATGGTAGGGGATAGCACTGTAAAGTATGCCCACCTTGGTCCTCTTGCGAGGGAAATAATCATGACAAAACTCCAACAGGCCGTTCTCCATCGGAATACAGCCCAACCGTTTTTCAGAGAAAATCAGAAAAATGGATACCTTGAACTGGTGATCCCCATTAACTGCCTCTCTCCACTGGAAAAATATGTTTTGGAAGAGGCTGGTTATTCGAAAAAACCTGTGCGACTTGGAGATAGCATCATCAGGGCGTTTATAATAAATGTCCACCACATCGAACAGAACAATCCAGAGCTATCGGAGGAGATAATTGATATCTACAACAAACGTCTGGAAGAGAGTTGCGTCGGTCCATGCTACAAATATGAAAAATAACCACCATGAATTGTAATCAATTTTTGTGGTATTGAAGTGGGGGAGTAAGAGAATAAAAATGTGCAAGTTCTATGCAATGTGTTATGATTACATGAATCTTTTGCTGGGCGGTTGTTTAAGAGGCAAACCATAATTATCTCTGTACTTAAACGTAGGAAATTTAATTATTATTTTTCGTAAAATTTTCAAAATTTTTACTATTAAAATTAATTTGCTATTATAATTATTAACAATAAAATAAAAATTATGCATTTAAATTTTATTTTTAATGGATAATATAATTTGTAAATAAAGCAAAATCATTATATGTATTAAAAATTACTTAATATGATCGTTAAAATTCTCACAAAATTCTGAGAGATGTTCCATAAATTTTTGCATATGCACAAAATTTTTAAACCTTTAGGCTCCCCTAATTTAGGGGATAAAACATGCAGATAGCAGTTAGCGGAGGAAAAGGAGGAACCGGAAAATCAACGCTTGCAGTTAACATAGCTATTGCCCTAAAGGAGTACTTTGATCTGACTTTGGCGGATTTGGATGTGGAAGCTCCTAACGACCACATACTCTTAGGGATAAAACTCCAAAATGAAGAACCTGTTGAGCTTTTCATACCACGTTTTGATTATTCTAAATGTATCAGGTGCAAAAAATGTGCCGAGGTCTGTGAAGAGCACGCAATAATTACTATGCGAGATGGAACACCATTCTTAATGCCAACATTGTGCTCTAGCTGTGGTGCCTGTAAGATCGTTTGCCCCGTTGAAGGAGCAATTTTGCAAGGTAAAAAACTGATGGGGCACACATACGTGACCAAAACACCATATGGCTTCCCCCTCGTTACCGGCAAGCTGTTAGAGGGTGAAGAGAGGGCAATGCCCGTTGTTGTTGCAGCAAAGAAAAGAGCAAAAACACTCAATAAAGAACTTTTGATTGTCGATACCGCCGCAGGAACCAGCAATACAGTTTCCAAGGCCTTGGAGGATTCCCAGCTTATTATTGCTGTGACGGAGCCGACACCATTGGGTCTCCATGATTTGGAGCTAACCCTCAAACTCTCACATATTATGGGAATTAAAGCGCGGATCGTTATCAACAGAGGCGATTTAGGAAACAAGAATAATATAAGAAAACTCGCACATAGGTATAAAGCCGAGATCGTTGCCGAAATTCCTTATAGTGAAAACATACTGAAAAGCTATGTGGAAGGAAAACCGGTTGTTTTGAGTGATTGCGAAGAAGCGGAAATTTTCAGAACGCTTGCTAAAGAGGTTGCTGACTATTTGAGGTGATCAAAATGCAAATTGTAATTGCAAGCGGTAAGGGCGGGGTTGGAAAATCAACGGTTACAGCTTCACTCATATACCTCCTCAGGGACAAATATGACCTGGTGGTGGTTGATGCAGATGCCGATGCCCCAAACCTTCACCTGCTCCTTGGGGTTGAAAAGTGGGAGGAGGAGAAAGAGTTAATCGGGGCGAGAGTTGCAACAATAAATCAGGATAGATGTGTCGGATGTGGTATTTGCTATGAGAGATGTCCCTACGAAAGCATAAAGCTTGTGGAAGGAAGATACGTCGTGAATGAACTCACATGTGAGGGCTGTGGGGTATGTAAACTAGTGTGTCCAGTTTCAGATACGATAACTCTCGATGAGGTTCGTTCTGGAGTGATCAGGAAGACAACAACAAAACACGGATTTCCCCTGATCTCGGCTCAATTGGATGTTGGAAGGCCAAACTCTGGAAAGCTCGTTACAAAGGAAAAAGAATGGGCAAAGAGAATAATGGAAGAGCGGGGAATCGATCACATGATAGTCGACTCGGCAGCCGGAATTGGATGTCAGGTGATTGCCAGCATTAGTGGAACGGATGTTGTTATCCTTGTTGCAGAGCCTACTCCGGCATCACTGAGCGATGTTAAAAGGGTCTACAAGGTTGTCCAGCATTTTAAAGAACCCGCTTACCTAATAATTAACAAAGCAGACATAAACCCGGGCTTTAAAGGACTTTATGAGTTTGCAGAGCAGGAAGGGATACCAATTCTGGGTGAAATACCATATGATAGGGCAGTGCCATACAGCATGACGATGCTTAAGCCATTCGTTGAAGCGTTCCCGAAATCAAAAGCCAGCAAAGCTCTTGAGGAAATTGCAAAAGCCGTGGAAGATGAGATTTTGAAGTAGCTTTCTCCTCTTTTAAACCATATGCACCACCGATAAGCCTAAAATCTATTATGGCGTAGGATTACATAGGATGACAAAGTGTAAGCTGTGTGGTTACGAATCTGAAGAGATAAGCGTATCAATTGGAGTATGTGTTAACTGCCTTAGAAAAGATGATCAAGCCTTGAAAATAGCAATGGAAAGCCACTTCAAGTGGCGTGAACTTATAGGGCTTCCTCCAGAGCCTCCAAAGGATGGAGAACTCCAATGCAAAATCTGTGTTAATGAGTGTAAGATTCCAAGGAATAGCCCGGGTTACTGCGGGATAATATGGAACAAGGATGGAAGGTTAACCACAATAACTGGGACATTTGACAAAGCTTATCTCCACTGGTATCTCGATCCTCACCCAACAAACTGTGTCGCCGAACCCGTCTGCCCTGAGCGGGAGCATTACGGCTTTTA
>DQUR01000217.1 GCA_015662175.1 Thermococcus paralvinellae
AGTGCAATTTCAAAAACTTTTGGATGCGGCTTAAAGAACCCTGCCTCTTCACTAGTTGTTATGCTGTCAAATAGATCAAGGATTCCCAACCCTTCCAAATGCGCCCTTAAGTAGTCGTTATCTGAATCTGTAATGAGACCAACGTGATAACCTCTCTTTTTAAGCTCGTTTAGGGTTTCGATAACTTCTGGATAAAGCTTTCCATAGAGTTGATGCATTTTTAGATGAGTCTGCCAGAAATCCTCCGGGACTTCAAAATTGTATTTTTGGGCAAGCTTTTCAAGGATTTCAACCTCTATGATACGTATTGGCTTGTAAGGTCTTCCTGCCAGTCTGCTGAACTCTTTCATTGCTAGCTGCTCATACTCCTCCAAAAGCTGCCTTGCACTGATTTCAACCTTTGCGTTCTTCAGTAGTTTCTCCATGATTTTAAGATGGGTAATGGCTTCGCTTTCTTTGCTCAAAAGGGTTCCAACAAAATCAAAGAACACCGCTTTAATCATGAACACCACCATACCTATTCTTGGTTTTGGGTTAAAACCCTTTGCTATCCATAGGTTAAATATTTAGGATTCATGAAAAGTGCTGTTGTATAAGTGACGGAAATTTACCAAAAATTTTTCTAAGGTTTAGCACTTTTTCAGAAAAATTTGCAAAAAGAATTTATGCATCCTTTGAATTTGGTAGATGAAAATTTCCCGGGGGTGATTGACCTCGAGGCTATATTGCTGATCTGGGGAGAGGTGAGAGATGAAACACTTAAAAAACTTCCCATTAAGGGATACTGGCTCTATGGAGAATATGATTTCATAGCCAAGGTTGAATTTCCCTCAAAT
Organism: Thermococcus paralvinellae; assembly: GCA_015662175.1. Taxonomy (GTDB): domain Archaea; phylum Methanobacteriota_B; class Thermococci; order Thermococcales; family Thermococcaceae; genus Thermococcus_B; species Thermococcus_B paralvinellae_A. Next base: position 837 of record DQUR01000217.1, read on the forward strand.
CCTAAAATCAAAAAACCAAACTTTTAAATCTCTTAATTTAAAAACGGTCAGATTTCCACGAGGAAGGAATACCAAAAAGGCCCTCAGAACCCTCAATTCCAAATGTATACATTCAAAACGTTACAATCTCAACAAAAATCATAACGCAGTGTAATTTAATAACAAACCATTACCAAACCCTCCCAGACCGTCGTCAAACCTTAAACTTGAAAAAACTCTAACGATAAAGCCCAAAAATAACAAAACGAAAAAATTAACAAGAACCGAAAAACATTCGACAAAAAAGCATCGCCACAATATGGAGAAAGCTATATCTCCACGAATAGCTCTGCTCGTGAATTTTTGGTTGAAAACAACGACCAAGAACATCCAGATCAGGATGCCCAATGCAACGAAACCAGCCGACAAAAGAAAATTCAATATCGAACTTCAACACTCGGGTTAAGCAAAAATCAGGACTCAAGCACATGCTTTTCCAGAACATAACAGTAAAACTTTCCATCCAGCACTTTCTCGTCCCTCTGATTGAAAACTTCAACGTGAACTACTTTCTTTCTGTCTAATTCCTCCATAACTTTTGCTCTGGCCAAAAGCTCATCCCCAACTTTCACAGGCTTTGTAAACTTTACTTCAGCTTTTCCCAAAACAACCGTTGGTTCATTTACAGCAAGCATTGCAGCGTAATCCGCCAGGCCAAAGGTAAACCCCCCATGAACTAGGCCATGTTCATCAACCTTCATCTCGTCAATGGCCTTTAATTTAACTTCCGCATATCCAGGTTCAATCCTTATGGGCTCCCCAACCAATCGTCTGGAAGTTAGGTTATGGGTTCTCTGCATGGTATTCACCAGTGTACTTAAGGATTAAGGGAATATTAACTTTTACGGATATAAAAACCCTTAAATATTAACACTAAAACGTTTATCGTAGGTGGTTGAAATGGCATATTATCAGCATGCCCCCGAGTATGGGGCCTATATTTTCATGATGCTCTGCTACTTCATTTTTTCATGGGCAATAATAGCCCTTGGGGCATACATCAATAGAGAGGCATTAATAAAAAATCCCAAGTTTGAAGGCATCCCTCATGGAAAAAAGGTATTCCTTAAAAGATGGGCTCCTTGGCTTTTAACTGGCCTTTTGTTGTGGTCATTTTCAACCTTCAAGCTCACCGATTATTATCTCTCAACATACTCCCTTGCGTTAACCGAAACTCATCTCACAGCCTCAGCACTGATCGAAGACATGAAAAGTAACGAAAGATATAGATTTGACATCGAGGGAATTCAAAAGCTTGGAATGCCTTTTTTTGGCCTGTTAAAAGCATATAAGCTTCAGGATTCCACGAGAGAGGGGCTGATAATAAAGAGAGTCAACGAGGTTGTGATCCTACAGGGGTATCCTCTTGTTCCGGCGGTAAAGCTCTATATCTATGAAGTAGAGGGGAACAAGGTAAAATCATTAAGAAGAGAACACATATTTTTCCCACAGTTTCCGGGGGGAAGGTTATCCGAGATATTTAATTTCCCATTCGAAATGTTCTTCTGGCAAGCTGGAGGGGGACCTGGAGCTTAGTAAAGCTTTTCTACTTCTTTTACCTATTTTTCTTGGTGGAGTGAGTGAAGGAGCTTAAGAATGCCATCCTCTATAAGGGTTCAAATGAATTTACAAAGCAGGAGTTAATTGGAATTCTGGTTGTCAAGCTCAGGCTAATGAGTGTTAAGGAAGCCAAAGAACTTATAAAGAACGCCCTTGAGAGAGGCATTATTAAGGAAAAAGAGGGAAAGCTCGTAATTAACGAAGAAATTCTTGAAAAGGAAGAAAGGGAAGAGGACCTATTTGCAAAAATGGTGGGATACATTGCGCGAAAATTGGGCTGGACTGAATTTGAAGTCCTTGAGGACATGAAGAAATTCTCAGAAAGATACGGGAATTTAGATAAAAGAATTGTGGCCTACCTTTATGGAATTGACAAGGGGATCGATATGTCAATATTTAAAGATAGGCTGGAGGTGTGAGAAGTGGAAGCCTTAATAATTGTTGATATGCAAAGAGACTTTATGCCCGGTGGAGCTTTGCCAGTTCCCAACGGGAACAGGATAATCCCAAAGGTTGAAGAATACATAAAGAAATTCAAAGAGAAAGGGGCTCTAATTGTTGCCACAAGGGACTGGCATCCAGAAAACCATATAAGCTTTAAGGAGCAGGGCGGTCCTTGGCCAAGGCACTGTGTTCAGAATAC
>DQUR01000021.1 GCA_015662175.1 Thermococcus paralvinellae
AATCTAACTGAAAAAGCTAAAAGGGGCAAAGCAAGTATAGAAGATTTGATAAAGTGGAAAGCAGAATTCAGAAAACTTGAAGCAAAAAGAGACCACTACGGGCTGAGATACTCCGAATTAGATACCCTTAAAGAACTTTACATAGTAGGGAGACAACAAACAATACTAAAGTCAGCCTCAGTACAACCTTTGTCTATAAGTTGGGGCATCCCACAGTATCAGGGAGAGTCATGTTGGTCAATATTTTGTCCTAGTAAAGAGCCACCATTAATCGAGGAGAGTCCAAGCAATGCTGACGATTGGTGGGATTGGATTATAGGGACATACTACATGGATGACTTTGAACCAGTTTTAGTATGGGTGGGGATGTATGATACATATAGACCAGTTGATGACCCACGTCATTTCTTGGGAGAAAACTGTACAACTGAGTTTCCAGCATGGCACAGAGGATGGGAGGTTAGAAAGTACTGGGAGGAGTTAAAAAACTATCCAGGAATAGGGTCAATTCAAGTGAAATTATTCTACACTGCAAAACTTCCTTCGAGGGGATTCAAAAGATATGGGATGATTTGGGTTTATAATTGTAATGAAAATGAGTGTTGGCTTACAAGTATAAATGAGTACTTACCTCTAGAGCCCAATATTGGCCCTCCTGATGGATATTATGACTTTGTTAATCCCTTAGGAAAAACCCTAAGATGCTGCAAGACTTGTCCCTATGGAGGCTCATGTACTTCATGTAGATGGTGTAATAGACATTGCGGTGGATGCTTTGCATGTGATCCTACAGGGGAACAATATATAATGACAGTAGACGATCCAAGTGATTACCACTGGAAACTTATATGACCATGGAGGGAGTGCCAATGAACAAACGATTTTACTTTGTTGTTTTGTGTTGTATTTTCCTTATCTTTTATTTTTCACGCTTGGTCTTTACTCCCGGGCTTGTTCCCGTTGAGGATATAAATGCTGATAAACTGCTTGCCAGAACTGATGAAACATACCCCTATCTGGTAGTCATCCAAAACAATAGAATTTCAATTTTGAACAAAACCACGAAAGAAACTTTGTTTACTTATACCTTTAAGGAGCCCGAGAGTGGCTATAAGTTTTTAAGCGATGGAATCCTGCTTTATGGTTATTATCCAGATGGATTCGTGAGTTGTGAGGTTCTCTTCCTTGATTACAATTTAAGTTTGAGGTGGAAAATAATTTCCAGATCTAACACTTCAGGAAAATATCTGATAATACTTCCGCAAAGTTCTGAAGAATTTAACGGCTATATTTTGATGCTTGGTGGGGTTAGAAGAGATTTTGAAGTAGATAAGGGGCTACTACTATTTAATAAGTCCAATGGAAAGCTTGTGAAGGTTATCCCAGTTTATGGCGAAGATTTGAAAGTTGTTAAAAACAGAGCTTACATTTTAAGGTTGAATTATACGCTGGGACATGCCAAAGAAGTTTGGTACGAGATTTTAATGTATGATTTGGGAAAAGGAAGGTTTGTAAAGGCCGTTAAAACTCCTGCTGAGGTAAAATACGGGGAGATGTTTTATGCACAGCTAATTGAGGGAGAGAAGTACATAGGACTGCACTTCAGTGACAAATCACAAGCCTCTGATGCAATTGATAAGGTATGCGTTTACAATTTAGACTTAAAACTCATCGACTGTCTGACGTTTGAATATCATGAAGAATCATACCAAGACATTTATCCAAAACTTATATCTAATGTCTGGATAATTGGTGATTACCTTATACTCCAGAGAAATAGTGGAGAAAAAGAAGTTTACAAGATTAATGATGTTTGATGCCATATGGGGGAGTTCTGGTGGAACGGATATCCTTTTTTCAGAACTTAGATGTTCAAAATTCCGGTTCAATCAACAGCGGACTGATTGAAATAAGGTCAGATCATCCCCGCAAACCTGAAGATGTGGAATATCACAAGCGCAATTAATATGGCTGTTGTTGGTGTTGCAACCCACCCAAAGACAATATCCTTTATCGTTGCTTTATCTACCCCTTCCCCTGTTATTAAGC
>DQUR01000096.1 GCA_015662175.1 Thermococcus paralvinellae
CTAAATTTCCAGTCCCCTGGCTTAGAGATCCTTGGTTTCCTTCTTCCTTTTTGTGCTCATGCCTGTGATCGTGTTTATGATCGTGATTGTGCTCCCTACCATCTTTAGGCTTTGGAGGCCCCATCTGGGGAGGCTTTTGAAAGGGCTTATCCTTCAGGCGGTGTGGTAGAGCCAGTTCCATAGCCTTTTCGAGGTCTTCGAGCGAGACCCTTCTCCTTCCGTTTAACGCGGCTATAGCTTTGGCAGTCTTTATCGTGGCTATCTCAGCCCTGTTGGTTTTGATCCCTAGGTTAACGACTGTTTCAGCCAAAAGCTTCAGCAAATCGTCGCTTATCTCAACCTTCGGCAGAATTTCCCTTGCCTTAACGATCCTCTCCGTGAGCTTCTTCTCTTCGCTTTCAAACTTCTTATAGAAGCTCATCGGGTCTTCATGGAACTCTTCAACACGCTTAACTATCTCCACCCTCTCCTCAGGGCTCATCGGTGCAGTTACCTCAACGCACAAACCAAATCTATCGAGGATCTGTGGCCTGAGCTCTCCTTCCTCGGGGTTCATGCTTCCCACAAGTATGAAACGAGCCGGATGTCTGAATGAAATTCCTTCTCTCTCTATCGTGTTCCACCCCATTGCCGCGGCATCTAAGAGTGAATCGGCTATGTAATCATCCAAAAGGTTGACCTCATCGATGTAGAGAACGCTTCTATTCGCTTCCGCCAGTATTCCGGGTTGGAGGGCCTTTCTGCCTTCCCTTAAAAATCTCTCGACATCCACTGTGCCGACAAGCCTGTCTATTGTAATGCTTAAGGGCAGATCCACAACGCGCATCTTCCTCTTTGCCACGGGCAACTCTTCGCCCTTCTCGTATCGCTCATAACAGCTGTCACACATCTCCAAAGGGTTCCTCGGATTGCAGTTAAAGGGGCAGTTTGCCACAACTTCAATCTCGGGCAAAACGTTAGCTAAAGCCCTAACTAGGGTCGATTTACCCGTTCCCTTATCTCCTTTAAGCAAGACACCACCAATCAGCGGATTAATGGCCACACAGAGCAAAGCCAATTTGGCCTTTTCCTGCCCGACTATTGCAGAAAACGGAAATACTAAGCGTTTTTCACGAGCTTCCATATTTTATCCACCTCCTCATTCTTTTCACTCCAGTGCTCATCGTCTTGTGGAGTGAAGATTTCAATCACTCCCCCCTGGACTTCCCCTTCACCAAGGTTCTCCTCCAGAATTCCCTCAATTTCGGAGTAAACCTCCCTGAGCTTTTCAATTAATTCCTCACTCGTTTCCCATAAGCCACGCTCGTAGGCTTCAATTAACCTTCTCGTGATTTCCTCAATGGCGTAGGGATTGTGCTCCTCGAACCATTCCCTCATTTCCTCATCTAGAACGTATTTTTTCGCTATCTCGTCAAAAACCCAATCTTCAACAAGCTTTGTTGTAGCTTCCCAGCCGTAGAGGTGGAGGATCTTCCTCGAGAATTCACTAGCCCCCCTGTAGCCGTGCCTCTTCATCTCCTCAATCCACCTCCCATTGAGAAGCTTTGCCCTAACAACCCTTTCAAGCTCGACTTTTACCTCAACCATTCTGGCATCGCTTATGTCCCTCGTGTCCGTCTGAACCACCTCAACGTTCTTGCCCGTTAGAGCATCAACAGCCGTCTTAAAGCCCCCGTGATATGCAAAATAGCAGCAGCAGTTCGTCGGGTCGTGCTCATCGCTTATGTGGTTCCTGTTGATTACATCCACCTCTCTTAAGTTCAAAACCAATGAGTCATATGCCTCGACGCCAAAGGCCTCTTTTCCATAGGCATAGCCGCTCCACTGAACCCACACTTTAGCTAAATCCTCGTCATTCCTCCAGCCCGATGACTCAACTGCCAAATTTACCCCAGCCCCGTAGGCACCGGGTGGAGCCGAGAAAACCCTAAACCTTGCAAACCTCTGTGCTTCCTCAAAACTCTTGCCGAGTTCAATGAGCTTTTTGATGTGCTCAATGTAGTGCTTTTTGATGTAGTTCATCTCCAAAGGCTCATCCAGTATAACAACTTTTTCTATGGCCTCGTCAATCAGGTAGATATAGTTTGGTAGGGTATCCCTCACGATTCCACTTATTCTGACCAGAACATCAATTCTTGGTCTCCCGAGCTCTTCCAAGGGAATTACCTCGAGCCCAGCAACTACATCTCCCTTCCAAACCGGCCTAACTCCAATCAGGTATAGAATCTGGGCTATCTGCTCTCCATCGGCCTTATAACCATCTATGCTCCAGAGAACCTGCCCGATACTTTCCGGATATTTCCCATGCTTTTCTCTGTAAGATTTCAAAAGCTTTTCAGCGGTTTCAACCCCTATTTGCCACGCCGCTTTGGTCGGCAGAGTTCTCGGATCAACCGCATAGAAGTTCCTTCCCGTCGGTAAAATCTCGAATTTCCCCCTTGTTATCGCTCCCGAAGGGCCAGGCTCGATGTATTCCCCACCAAGTCCCTTCAGGAAACCGTCGTATTCCCTTTCACATTCAGCTATTTTCTTTGCAACTTCAAGGGCTTTCCTAAACGTTTCTTCAAGCTTTTCCTTCTCCTTCTCCTTAACTTTGAATCCGAACTTTTCAATTTCCTCCTCAATGACACCAAAGCTCTCCCCATTAAGCAGGCGCTCCAGACTTTTGACGGCTATCCTGTGGAGGATATCCAGCAGTTCCATGTTCGTAAAGCCATCTGTCATCTCCAGGGGATTTTTCCTTATTCCATCGTAATCCAGACCCATTGCCTCAGCTATAACGCGCCTAATTGAGGGATGAGAGTAAGAATCATAAGCCATTGCTGTGGCAACGTATTCCGCTAATCTATTGGGCTCTTTTGGTGGACATCCAAAGACGTGGAGGCCAAGGTTTATCTGGGAACCCCTCATCAGCTCAACGTAGCGGTGTATTTCCTCTACAGTCTTCTCTTCGTCTTTGGGATTCACTATTCTCAGCCTGTTTTCCCTTGCCTTCCCAAGAATCTGCTCGTAAATCTTCCTTCGCCTCGCATCATCTCCAAGGTTTTTGGCCTTTGCATACTGGGTCAGGAGGGAATCCAGGTCATCCAGAACCTCCGCCATCCCCATTGGGGGATAGATGTGGTCTATGAGCGCTGCGTAGCTTCTCCTCTTGGCAATAACACCCTCCATCGGATTTGAAACCACATAAACATAGAGGTGCGGAACCTCATCCAAGCTTGCCTCGGGAACGCATGAAGGAGAAAGCCCAACACCTTTTCCGGGCCTGAATTCGAGATAACCATGGGTCCCAAAGTGTACAACCACATCAGCACCAAATTTGCGTGTTATCCATATGTAAACGGCCCACCACTGATGCGGAGGCGTTATGGTCGGGTCATGCAGAATTCTACACACCTTTCCGTCGCACCTTGCTCCAGCACAGCCAAACTTTGGCTGAGGGATTATGAGGATGTTCCCGAACCTTATTCCCGGAACTACAAACTTCCCGTTATAGACCATTCCAACCATTTCTTTGTTCACCTTTCCAGCCAGGACATCCTCCGGCTTTCCCCAGTCCTCTATGATTCTCTCCCTTAAATCATCCGGAAGCTCGTTGAACCACTCCAGATACTCCTCCAAACCCACGAGGTCAATTGCTCCGCCGCTTTTGACTATCTCCTCAACGCTTGTCCATCTGAACTCACTTATCGCTTTCCTCTTCAAAATCAACTGTATAAGCTCTTCCCCATTCCTTGGCAAGTCTTCGCCAACCTGATAGCCCTCCTCCTTAAGCCTGTGCAGGAGTCTAACGATGCTTTCTGGGACATCTAAACCAAGGCCCACGGCAACGTTTGCCTCAAGCCCCTTACATGGAGGGTTTATCAGAACTATGGCGATTTTGACTTCGCTTTTTGGCTTCTTCCTGAGCTCGACCCACTTCTTCACCCTCCGGGCAAGGTATTTCATATGCTCTTCGTAGGGTTCCCCCACCTTGTAGCCTTCAATGTTCCTTGTCCCGGATATGAAAATCGGCTCAATTGCTCCAGCAACTTCCGGAATTATTACCCCATAAACCTGAGTCATGTAGTCTACGCCCCGCTCACTCTTTTTCCATTCCTCAAGGGACTGGTAGTAAGACCTTACCGGGGCAAAAACCGGAACGTTAAGCTTTTGCAGATTCTTTAAATCAACTGTGCCAAAGGAGATTAAGCTCACAAGGGCCTCTATAATCGGCCTTCCGTCCTTAATGAAGAACTCCTCAACGGCCTCGCTTTTTTCCTTCCCGAGACCGGTAGTTGAATCCCTTCCATAGGTGAAGACAGGAATTACCCCGAGGCCTTCCTCTTCAAGGGCTTTGATGAGCTCTTCAATTGGTTTAAGCTCATTGTAGAGCCATGCACTCCTCCAGAAGAGGACTCCAACCAACGGCCTCTTTCTGTAAACCGTTAAGTAATCATCCAGACTCTCAAAAACCCCAAAGCTTGGGTGATAGATACCGTGCATAGGCATCTCTTCCGGTTCTTCATATTTGACCGTCTCCCCGGATAGGCTTACCAAAAACCTGACCATGTTCCTGAGATTCTTCTCGCCTCCAAGGACATAATACGTCTTCGCTTTGATCAGAGCCTCTTTCGGAACGTTGGTCAGGCTTTCAAGCCCACCACATGCGATGACCTTTGCATTGCTTTCCTTGACTTTCTCCATCACTATCTCGGGAAGCTCGTGGGCGTAAATGAAGATTACCCTGGCTTTTTCTATGAACTCAGGTTTACAGTTCTGATCCGTTAATACGATCCCGTCAATTTTTTCCTCCTTAATGATTTTCTCAAGCAAAGGCAGGGGCCTTGCACCATAACCGAGTATGAGGCATATCATAACACCACCCCCATCCTCGGGAGGATAACCCTAAGCCCGTTGAATTCAAGGACACAAACCGGAACGCCATAAACATCTTCAAGAATTTCCTCCCTCAGAATCTCATCTGGTTTTCCAATGGCCTTAATCCGTCCGTCTTTAAGGAGGGCTATCTTATCAGAATACATCGAGGCCAGATTCGGATCGTGAAGGGTCATAACTGCCGATATCCCTTCCCTCCCTGCCAGTCTCTTTACAATTTCGAGAACCCTGACCTGGTTCTTAAAATCCAGATGGGCGGTGGGTTCATCCAGAAGCAGGATTTTTGGCTCCTGAACCAGAGCCCTTGCTATTAACACCAGTTGTAACTGGCCCCCGCTCAGCTCCGTGTAGGGCTTATCCTTAAAACGCTCCATTCCCACGAGCTTAAGTTTCTCCAGAGCCTTTTGATAGTGCTCTTTTTTGGGGCTCTCAAAAACTCCAAGTTGAGAGGCCAAGCCCATGACCACAACGTCCAGAACTGTGTAGGGAAAGGGAGGATGATGGGACTGTGGAACGTAGCCAACCAACCTGGCCCTCTCCCTTAAAGGTAGGGAGTGAAAATCTTTGCCATCTATGAAGACACACCTTTGCCTAGGCCTTAGCAACCCGTAAATGCTTTTCAGAATCGTTGTTTTCCCACTGCCATTCGGGCCGAGCAGAGTTAAAATCTCACCCTCCCTCACCTCAAGACAGACATCATCAACGCTGAAATCACCGTAGCTAAATGATAAACCTTTAACCTCAAGCATTCCAACCACCGCCCGTCTTTCTCAGCAAGTAAGCGAAGAATGGAATCCCAAGGAGGGTTGTCAAAATACCAATCGGAATTTCATAGGTGGCTATTGACCTCGCCAGCGTATCGGCCAGAACCATGAATGAAGCCCCCACGGTTATCGTCAGAGGTATCAGGGTTTTATGATCAGGTCCAAACGCCATTCTAACGATGTGCGGAATCATCAGGCCAACCCACCCGATTATCCCACAGAAA
>DQUR01000104.1 GCA_015662175.1 Thermococcus paralvinellae
TCCTTGGTTTCAAGATACTCATTTGGGTTGGCAACTTCGCTATCAACTATGGCTGCGGCAATTGAAAGGTCTATTTCATCCCCCTTTCTGAGGCCCATAACCTTAATATCCTCACCAACAGCCGGGCACTCCTTTTTGAATTGCGGGCTGTTTAAAAGCTTCTCAGTCTCGAGGACAATCCTTTCCGTCTCGCTAAGGGGAGCGTATCCAACCCCAAATGAGGTATCATTGGCAAGGGGAACTGGATTCTCCTTAGCCTTGTTAAAGACACTCACCAAATCAACGCTACCCTGCCCGATTCTTGAGTCAATAATAACGTGTTCCTCAACATTCAAGTGCCTAACTGTCTTTTTCAGGTATTCCTTTGCTGCCTTTATGGCAACCTCATGAACAGGGAACATCTCTCTATCAACGAACTCAACGGCTCTGCCCGAAAGCAGGATGTAAATTGGCCTTATGACTTCACCGCCACCGAACCTTGGATAAGCCCTGCCACCCACAACCTCAACCTGATCGGTGTTGTGGTGGAGTATAATCCCATACCTCTTTATGTACTCCCTTGAAAGGGCCCTGCTTATTGCCTCTGCTATCCCATCAGCTATGCTGTCCGGATGTCCAATACCCTTTCTTTCAACCAGTTCAACCTTTTGCATCTCTACTGGAGTCCTAACAAGCTCTTCCACAACTATGTTCCTTTTTTTCTCCACCATGAGCATCACCTGTGGTGTTTTTTCATGCATAGCTCTGGAGGTCTGTTTATATATTTTTCGGCATATCCTCAAGCTAAGAATATAACCATAAGTTATTGAGCAGGGAAACCCTTAAAATCCTGATGGGGAGTAAAATTAGTAGACATCGATTCCGCCTATGATCGGCCGCGGGAACCTCATACTTTCTCCCCCAATGGTGAGGATGATGAAAATTGCAGAAATAATAACCAGAATTAGGTATGTCCTCGATGAAAAAGATGGGCTGAGAGAAGAGGCTTTGAAGATAACGAGGGACATAGTTCGCTTGAGCGGGGATGCAATAAAAGCGTTGCATAGGGAAGATTTTGAGCTGGCCGAGGAAAGACTCAATAAAGCCCAAAAACTGATTAAAAATCTCAGGGAGATGCTTAAAAACCACCAGGATTTGTATTTCACGGGTTATGTTCAAAACGCCCACCAGGAGTTCGTGGAGGCGATGCTTTTTTACAGCTATCTTAAAGGACAGGAATTTCCCTCCCCTGCCGACCTTGGAATTCCGGAGGCCGATTATGTTCTGGGTATCGGGGATTTCATCGGTGAGCTGAGAAGGCATTTCCTGACCTTGCTCTTGAACGGGGAAATTGCAAAGGCGGAGGAGGTTTATCGTTTTATGGAGGGTATCTATGAAGAGCTAATGACCCTTGAGTATCCCAAGGGCCTGGTGAACATAAGACAGAAGCAGGATCAGGCCCGCTACACCCTTGAGCGCACACTTGAGGATTTAACGAGGGCAAAGATAAGCAAAGCTTTAGAGAAAAAACTCGAAGAGGTCTTGAAAAGATGAACGTGAACTTCAAAAAGATTGCCGAAGTCCAGAGAAAGCTCAGCAAAAGGGTAGTTGAAAAACCGTTAGATATTTCAAAAATTAAAACAATTGGGGCCGTTGATGTTTCATACAAAAGATGCAAAGCGAGGGCAGCTTTTGTTTTGTGTTCCTTTCCCTCATGCGAGGTTTTAAAGACCAAGGTGATTGATACCGGGGTTGATTTCCCCTACGTCCCAACATTTTTCTTTTTAAGAGAAACGAGACCCGTTTTGTTAGTACTCAAGGGAGAAAGCTTTGATGTCCTTCTGGTTGAGGGACACGGTAGGGCACATCCTAGGGGTTATGGTTTAGCCTCTCACATCGGTTTGCTACTTAAAAAACCGACGATAGGAGTTGCTAAGAAACCTTTGAGAGGTTATCCAGAGGGTTCCCTTGTAAAAGTGGGAAAAGCTTATGTAAGCGTTGGAAATTTAATTGATTTAAACTCTGCATCAAGAATTGTGGAAATGGTAAATGAGAATGGTTACCAAAAGCCGCTTAAAATTGCGGATAAACTTTCAAAAGGTGCCGAATATGAAAAAGCTTAAATTAATCCTCCATCTTGCAAAGAATGGTGAAATTGGTGGAAAAATCAGAATCACCCTCAGGGAGCTGGCTAAGGATCTTGGAGTTTCTCCCCAAACTGTTTTAAGGTGGCTTGATGAGCTTGAAAAAGAGGGATACATAGCACGGGAAGTTGAGGGAAAGAAAACCTGCATCGAGCTGACGGAGAAAGCTTTAAGATTTTTAGAAGGGCTTTGTGAGGAGCTTTCGGAGGTTTTACACCGGGGAGTAATAATTGGTGAAGTTGTTTCTGGACTTGGAGAGGGGGCATACTATGTGAAACAGTATACCCCTCTAATTAAGGAGTATCTTGGATTTGAGCCATATCCGGGCACGCTAAATGTAAGGATAATATTCCCAAAAACCATCTTTGATGCCCTATACAACGTTAAGCCAGTACTGATACCGGGCTTTGTTAAAAATGGAAGGACTTTTGGAGATGTTAAGGCATATAAAGTTAAGATCAATGGAATTGAGGGAGCCATAGTTCTACCTTCCAGAACAATACATCCCCCAAAGATCGCTGAAGTCATGGCCCCCGTTTATCTAAGAAAGGAGCTTAACTTGAAAGATGGATCAAGGATAAAGTTGAAGGTGATGGAATGAGGGAAAAAATCATGAGCATACTTGGTTTTGGAGGATTGGGAATGAGTTTAAGCTTTTTCTTAATTGTTTTGCTATACCCCTCATACACGGCAATGGAAAAATTGATGCCCATCTACATTGGTGGGCTACTTTCGGGCTGTATATTGGGGATTTTCAAAGCAAAACTTAATGCCAGCGGTTATGCGTTCATTCTGGGGTTTTCAATAACGGTGATGCTCTATTTGGTATGGATGAACTTTCCGTTCACAATGGCTTATTCATTTGCATTTTTGGCTATGGTGGTCCTTGTTATGTGGATTGTTGAGTCAACGAGCACGCTGGACATAGCGATTAGCCCTTTCGCGTACTTCGGGGGCTTCATTCTTGCAAGTCTAATCTTCAGAAACGCTGAAATGTATGAGATTGAAGGTTCAATAATGAGTATTGTCCTGGTTGGGGTTACTGGTGCGGGTGTTAGCCTGGTCATGAGCCTCTTTAAAGCATTCACTGAAACCGCTCAAGCATTCAGGAAGAAGATTTAAAAGCAGAAAAGAGAACTTACCTTGGTGGTTGAGATGGTAATGAGGCTATCAAAACTCTACGGGAAGCAGATATACAACACAAAAGGATACTACGTTGGCTACGTTGATGAGGTTCTAATTGAGATAGATAGGGGTTATGGAAAGGTTTTGGCCCTTGGACTGCCAGGGGAGAGGGTTGGAATACCTTATGATAGGGTTACAGCGATTGGTGACATAATACTGGTAAAAGCAAAGGAAGAGTAACTTTCAGCTCTCTTTTACTCCCAATGCCTCCAAGAACTTTTCTGTTATTGCCTCTTCCACCAGTCTAAGCAAGGAGCTTTTGTCCTTCGCCAGCTTGAATATACCCAGGCTAATCCTGGCTCCTCCCGATTGGGCGTGACCCCCTCCACTCCCTATCTCCCCAAAGGCCTCTTTAAGAACCTTTCCAATGTTTACCCTAACGTCCCTTGTTCTTGCGGAAATCTCTATCCTATCATCAACTATCCCAAACACAAGAACTGTGGTTATACCTTCAAGCCTGAGGAGGAAGTCTGCTGACTCTGCTATGGCATCTCTGTTAGTTATGAACCCAACGTTTGAAATGACAACGTTCTTGTATATCCTCCTGTTGAGAATCGCCTTGGCGAGGATTTCGGCAGTTTCCGTTGAAATGTCGGGATGCTCAATTTTATCAAGCAGCTCATAATTCACCTTCTGGGCCAGAAATTCGATGGCTTTTAAATCTATATAGCTGAGCTTTGAGAACTTCTTTGTATCGATGTAAATTCCGTAGAATAAGCCGGTGGACAGTGTTTCATTTAATGGTAAATTTAGGGCTTTAAAGTATTCGGCAAGTATTGATGAAGTTGAGTTAGCCTCTGACCTTATATCGACGAATGCATCTTGAGGCAACTTTTCTTTAAGGCTTTGAAGAATCTGATGGTGGTCAATGATAATTTGAATCTTTTCCAAGTCGTCATCCTCTAAAATTGTTAGGTTTCCATTTGGCTGACAATCAACAAGGGCTATTGCGGGATGCCTTTTAATTTCATACGAACCCTTTGAGACTCTCCTTATGTCAAAGCCAAGAATGTTCACAAGCGCTCGATTCTCATGATGGGAGATAACCCCCCCGTACACTATTTCAGCCTTGAGTCCAAAATTCTGTGCCATTGCCTTTAAGGCACTTGCACTTGCCATGGAATCCGGATCAGGATTGTCGTGCATGACTATTAGCATAGAGTCCCCTTTCTGCTTGAGCTCTTGTAGTTTCCTGGCAAGTAAGTTTGCGTTCTTCCTTTCACCAAACATTTCAACCATGTCGATAACAACCTTGGAAATTGCCTTCCTCGGAGAGATCGCATAATCAATTTTGACATCGGTTTCAAACTCTTCTCTAATTTGACTTTCGATTTCCTCCTTTGTAACATCGTCGGGTAGGAGGGTTAGAATCGGAATTGAGCTGTTATTTGACCTGATTACACGGATCGTTTTCTTTATTGTGGGGACATGCATTGTTGTTATTATCACTAAATCTGCCTTGTCTATCTGTGCCTTGAGAAGGGTTGCAGTGTATGAAAAGTCTCCATGAACAACCTGAAAACCACTTTCAACCAATGATTTAGCCCGTAGCTCATCCTTTTCAATGATTACAATATCAAACTCGCCTTTTAATGCTTCTGCAATGGTTCTTCCGATTACACCGCCGCCTAGGATGAGGACTTTCATTTTTCTCACCCTGATACAATAATGTTTAAATATCAGCGTGGGTGTATCTTAGTAAGAATGCTCTTTCAACGATTTTTGGAGGGTAGTGATATATATACCTAATGGTGATGGCA
>DQUR01000235.1 GCA_015662175.1 Thermococcus paralvinellae
CAACAAAAACCATAACACAATGTAATTTAGTAACAAACGATTACTAAACACTCCCAAACCGTCATCAAACCTTAATTTTGAAAAAACTCTAACGATAAATCCTAAAAAGACCAAAACGAAAAAATTGGCAAGAACCGAAAAACATTCGATAGGATACACAAACCCTGCCATTTAGAACAAAGATCAAACTCCTTAGATCGAGAGTGTTGGTTAAAAAATGGGGAAGATCTCCAAAGCTCGGGTGGGATAACCAATTGCCCGCTGTGGTTGCGTTCTTCTTGCAGATTGACCGATACGCCTCCCTCGAGGGAATGTTTGTGGTGAAGATAACAGTTTACAAACGATGCCGACACTATTGCAAGAACAAAGATTCACGTGAAGAAAAAAATGGAACTTCCCTACAAAGAATTCATAAGCGAAGGAACTTCAAGAGAGATCTATGACCTCTGTTTACACTGGCGATTTGAGGAGAATAATTTCAACGGTATCCTTTGTCGTTATTACAAGCCCCCTGCTATCACAAGGTCATCAGCTTCTTCCATGCCCCAAAATTGCGGTATGATTTGGAGCTCTTGGAGAGGCGTTAACGCAAACAAAGATGTAAATATTAACTTCACATGGAGAGGTTTTGTAAGAAAAGGCAGGCTTAATCCCCACGGCTGGGGCATTGGCTGGTATCTAACTGCCGCCAATGGAAAGAGGCCAGCTTCAGTGATAAAACAACCTATCCCAGCTTACAAAAGCAAAAATGCCCTCACACTTCCAAAGCTTAACATATGGAGTCAAGTCATCATAAGCCATGTTAGATACGCCACCAGTGAAATCAATTACCTAAACACTCATCCCTTCGTGAGGAAAATCTGGAGCGTTTGGTAACTGAGTGGATTTTTGCCCATAATGGAGTGCTGAACGGTGTTGAAGAACTGCCCCAGCGCTTTAAACCTTTAGGAACGACAGATTCTGAAACAGCATTCTGCTACATAATGGAGAACCTGGATGGTGCAGAAAATATAAGAGAGCTCCTTCACTAAGCTCTACCAGCTTTTGTGCGAACTCAGTGATTATGGAACGTTAAACGTTCTGATGAGCAACGGAAGATATCTCTTTGCCTACAGCCATTATCCGGGCAAAGGAATGTGGTTGCTAAAGCACCATCCGCTACACAAAGGTCGTGTTAGGCTTATTGATGAGGACTTTGAAGTTTCAATTGGAAAGGTAAAGGCTGAGGATGAATACGCATGTCTAGTGGCAACAAAAAAGCTCACGGATGAAGACTGGAAAAAAATTAGAGAAAAAGAAACTCTACATCTTCAGAGACGGCGCTTTGCTACTCAAGGTTGACAGGAAAATCAAGCCAATGCTCGATAGCGAAGCAATAGAAATCCTCAGGGCGATTTTGAACGGAGAGAGTGTTGAGCTCAACAGGACAGTTAAACGGCTCTTGAACTTAAAATTCCTGAAAATAACCGAGAATGGAGTTACAATAAATGATTACAGAAGGACAGTAGTCAGACTGATTGTTGGGGAAGAGGGATGGTGAAAATGCGTTCAAAGCTTGGGGGAGGTCTCTGGGGAGTCCTTGTTGGGGATGCCCTGGGCTTAACCTTTCAGTTCACCAGCAGGCTTGCGATGGAATTGAACTATCCAAACCCCAAGAAAATCCAGATAATCTCTGAAGTGATGACTCCTCATTGACCCTGGCAACTGCCCACGCACTGACTGAGGGATACAGCATTAAGAGGACTGCAGAAAACTTCCTCCGCTGATATTATGACGGCGAATTCTGATATTAGCGATTCGATAATCTTTATGGACACAATAATAAGGAATTCGACGATTTGGCGTTCAATCATTGATGAGAAGTGTAAGATTAGGAATTTAGGGCTTAAGAAGAGCTTAGTTGGTGGACATGCAAAGATACAGAGGGGATTAAGGTATCAAATTAGCTTTTCTAAGAAGAAACCTGAAAGCCTTGCCCGTTAGGGCAGGAAAGAGGTCAGACCTCAATACTGGATTATGATGCAATATTTAAATAGTCCAAGCACGTAGGTGTAAATAGGTGGGATTATGAAGAGGGTAGAGAGCAGAATTGGAGTTTTGGGTGGTAAGCCTGTAATCAAAGGGACAAGGATACCTGTGTACTTGATCCTGGAACTTCTTGGAGCGGGACTTAGCATTGAAGATATCCTTAAGGAGTATCCAGAACTAACTAAGGAAGACATCCTTGATGCTATTAAATTTGCCTCAAAACTTGCAAAGGTGGAAATCATTGATGCGATATCTCCTTGATGAGAACATTCCGCTCTCATTATATAAGACGCTCCAAGAAAATTACGATGTCAAAAGAGTTCAAGAAATACGAAGAGGTTTATCGGATAGGGAAGTCCTTAGAATAGCAAGAAAAGAGGAGCGCGTTCTTGTTACTTTAGATAAAGACTTTGCTAGACTTCAGCTGGCTTCAAGAAAAGTGACTGTCGTACTAATTGATATCCACCCACCTCTGCCTTGGGAAGTCACGGAAGTGTTTGTGAATAATATTAAAATAATCGAAGAGAATCTTGGAAAGCTTATAATAATGAAGAAGGACAAAG
>DQUR01000162.1 GCA_015662175.1 Thermococcus paralvinellae
AGGAGTTAGAGGGGTTAATTGACCTTGCCCTCATCGGTGGAAAAAGTGGAAGAGAGGTCATTGATAGGTTCATTGATCAGGTTAAGAACTATTTGACACCGAAGGGAATTGTTCAGGTTGTTCAATCTTCAATAACGGGTATTGAAAGAACCATGGAAAAATTCACAAGACTTGGGTTTAAGGTGGAGGTTACCGCAAGGAAGAGATACTTTTTCGAGGAAATCGTCGTCATAACGGCTATGCTAAATGAATCCTCCTAACCTCCTGAATAAATCTGACCTTTGGCCTGCTTTCTAACTCGGGCTCCTCCTTGAAAAGTTCAATCTCAAGCTCACGTGTTTTTATGAGTAAGGTGGGTTCTATGTGGCCTGCCATGGTTGCCACTACTGCCCGAGACTTTTAAACTTTTTGCTGATTGCCGAAATATTTTTCGACTGTGAAGTATTGCAAAAATTTTTAAATGCACCCCTTCATCCCATCCTTAGGTGAGGAGCGCGTGAAACCCAACATGCCTGAGGAGATTGCGAGGCTATTTAAAAAGCAGCATTATGCTCTTGTTGGCAGGCACAGTGGGGTTAAGCTGTGCCACTGGTTAAAGGAGAGTATAAAGAACAGTAGGGTTTGTTACAAGCAGAAGTTCTACGGCATTCACTCTCATCGTTGCCTGCAGATGACACCGGTTTTGGCTTGGTGTACCCACAACTGTATCTTCTGCTGGCGTCCAATGGAAGGCTATCTGGGTTCAGAACTGCCAAAACCCTGGGATGATCCAGCATTCATCGTCGAGGAGAGCATAAAGGCCCAGAGAAAGCTGTTGAGCGGGTTTGGTGGAATAAAGGACAGGATTAACGTGAAAAAATTTGAGGAGGCACAGGAACCCAGGCATGCCGCCATAAGCCTATCGGGAGAACCCACACTGTATCCCCACATCGGGAATCTGGTTGAGGAGTTTCATAAGAGGGGGTTCACAACGTTCATAGTGACGAACGGTACCGTTCCAGAGGCAATAGAAAAGATGAGGGATGAGGACAAACTACCAACGCAGCTTTACGTCTCTTTGACAGCCCCGGATATTGAAACCTACAACAGCGTTAACATTCCGATGATTCCGGATGGCTGGGAAAGGATAATCAAAACCCTTGAACTGATGAGGGATTTGCCAACAAGGACTGTAATAAGGCTGACCCTTGTGAAGGATGAAAACATGCACAATCCAGAGGGTTACGCAGAGCTAATCATAAGGGCTAAACCAATGTTCGTTGAAGCCAAGGCTTACATGTTCGTTGGCTTTTCAAGGAACCGTTTGACAATCAATAACATGCCGAAGCATGAGGAGATAAAGGCCTTTGCTGAAGAGCTGGTAAAACATCTGCCCGGTTATCACATAGAGGACGAATATCAGCCGAGCAGAGTAGTGCTAATAATGAGGGATGACATAAGCAAGGAAGAGCGCTTCATAAAACATTAAATGGGAAAGCTTATTTATTTTGAAGGGACATATATTAGAGGTGCTAAAAATGAGACGTATGCTATCGTTGGTATTAATTGCCCTCATGACAATCCCATGTGGAGCGAATGCAAAACCAATCCTGGATGGCTCTGTGGAGTTTTTGATAACATCCGAAGGCTTGCTTGAGACCACCAAGGATATTAGTTTGGTGCTGATGGCACTGGTTTCCGCCCAGGGGAAGGTTGAGCACGACTTAAAGGAGAACATCACTCTCGTCAATCTATTGCTTTCACGCCAGAACTCCGATGGTGGCTGGGGATATTTTAAGGGTAGCACCAGCGATGTTGTTGATACCTCCTACGCAATCATAGCCCTGAATAGGGCCATTGCCCTGTACCCGAAGGGAACCCTTGAATACTCAAAAATCTCGCGTTCCCTGGACCATGCCGTCAGTTTCATTTTAAATGCCTATTCCGATAATGGCTGGGGATACGTTGGGAATACGAAACCAGAATTTTATCCGACTGCCATGGCGGTATGGGCCCTGGGTGAAATGGGATTTGGAACAAAGCATCCTTATATAAAGAGGGCCCTGAACTACCTGAACTCAACGACAAATTACGGAGGGTTGAGCGAATACGAGGCAATGGCCTTAAAGGCCCTGGCCTTTAAAAGCGTTGGCCAAAAGGTCAGCGATGAAATGGTATCCAAGATAAAGGAAAGTCTGGAGATGGAAGAGCTAAGTGTCAGGGAAAGGGCTTTACTGACCTATGCCCTGGTTACCTGTGAGGGAGTTAATTTTGATGTTGCAAAGGCCCTTTTGACCCTGGAGTATCTTAAACACGGTGAAGAGACATTTTACTGGTCCAATACGCCTGGATTGTTAACCCAAACCTACGTCTTTGAAACCTCAGCCTACGCAACCCTGAGCTTTGCTCTTGTTAGCGATAAGCTCAGTGAAGAGATTGAAAATCCCTTTAAGGCATCATGTGAGGCCCTGAAGAATGCTCAAAATCCCGATGGGGGCTGGAGTTACTTCTATGGATTTCCGTCAAATGAGAAAGCTACGTATTATGCATTGAAAGCCCTTAAATTATGTTACTTTAGAGATCCGAGCATCGAAAAGGGTTTAGAGTGGATAAGGGAACAATATGAGAAAAATAGGCGTGTAATGGAGAAATATCATGAGATATACCCTCCCTACGTTTATACCCTCCTGACACTCCTTGAGTTCAACATGCTGAATGACACTGAAAAAATCAGGGATGTGGATCTCATAAAGGGTGTCAGGATTGGGGTTGGAAAGTGGGGCAACGTCCTAGGGCCACAACCTTATGACACTGCTCTGGCCATTAAGTCCCTCCTTGCCCTGGGAATTTCATCAAATGACACCGATATCCAGAACGCTAAAAGCTGGTTGCTCTCAGTATCAAAAGGTGGATGGGGAACCTACGTTAAAACTCGCTTTTACTCATACATGTTACCCCCAGAAGTATCTATTACCCTTGAGGTTCTCGAAGCTTTGGCCCCGATTTCAACGAAGGAAGAGCTTGAACCACATCTCAAGTGGCTTATTGAGCAGAGGACCGATGATGGAGGATGGGCCAACATAAAGGAGCACTACCTAATCGGAGTGTTCCAGTATAGGGAAGAGCCAAGCGTTGAGCTCACCGTAAGGGCCACAGAATTGCTGGCAAAATTTGGATATGACTACAGGGAAGAGGTTTTAAACTGGCTCATGGGTAGGAAACATGAGGAAGATACGATCGTTGATTCTGCCCTGGCGACCATGTTTCTGTCA
>DQUR01000087.1 GCA_015662175.1 Thermococcus paralvinellae
TTCCCTCTCAAAGCCTCTGAAGGTTCCGAGCTTAAGCTTTGTGAGGGCTTTTTCAACGTTGAGAACTTTCATCGAAGCTAAGTGGGTAACTCCGGAATCTTTGAGGAATTGGGGCAAAACTTGAGCTGTTGGTCCAGTCAAAACAATAAGTTTTGCTTTCTTAGATCTTTCAAGAATCATATCTAAGGTGGCGTTCACCAATGCAGTTCCGCTTACGATAACAGCGTCCACCTCCGGAAGAATCCAGTATTCCAAAGAGTCGCTTAGAGTCTCTCTGTCCCAGAGTTTAGGATTCCTCTCAAATACATAAAGCTTAAACCTGTCTTTCAATGTTCTCACTATTGGGGGCATGTTACCAACGACCGCTACCTTTTCAATGCTCTCATCTAAAAGCTCTGTTGCGTCTTTGTTTTCAGCTTCACTCAAGTCTATGTAATACTGGGATACAGCATTTATCGCTGCGAGAGCTAAAGTGCGCTCAATAACGTTTAAGCTATCCGCTTTCTCAATAAATTCCTCAACACCTATACTTTCAATTTCACTTGAATACACCTGTATCTCTTCTGGAAGCGTCATTGCAACTCCCAAAGATTTCCCCCTCTTTCCTTCAATAACAACATAGGTATATGGCAGGGCAAATGAGAAATCAACGATTCTGAAATCTTCATCAATGATCTGGAGTGCCTCTCTCTTCAGCTTTCTAAGTATCATTTCCAATCCCTTAAATTTTTATACAATGAGAACCTAAAAACCTTTGGTGATCTTAATGTGCAGGATACTCTTTGCTGTAGGGGAGGGAAAGAGGGTTAGACCCCTTCTTGAAGCATTGCTTAAGTCCTCGGAACATGATCCCTATAAACTTGCCCGTAAGAGGGGAAGTCAGCACAGGGATGGCTGGGGATACGTCCTGCTGAAAGATGGTTTTGCTGAGCATTATCGGAGTGAAGACGCAATCTTCGAGGACAGAAGAAAAGTTCATGAAGTGATGGAGAAGCTTGACGACTTTGTGGTGTTTCTTGCCCACACGAGGGCAGCAAGTCAGGGAGAAAAAAATTTATTCAACGTTCAACCCTTTGCATTTTCAACCAAAAGGGGCTTCATGTTCTGGATCATGCACAATGGCGATTTAGACAAAGCGAGGCTAATTGAAATGGGAGAACTTGATCCAGCGGAGCTGGAATACGCATCGGACAGTTATGCAATGGGCGTTTATCTCTGTCGCTTTTTGGAGGGCATTGAAAAAGACCACCTACTGAAAAGATTCAGGGAAATCAAATCAACCACGAAATCACTCATGAATACGGGAACTTTACTCATGAACAGCGAAAAAGAAATCAGGGCATTTATAACTGCATACATGAGCGACATCTATGCATCAGATACTTTGAACTATTACTACGGCCGCCTGCTGTATTTTGAGGATGCCGATATTTTTGCAGTTGTATCTTCAACCTTCGAGCAGTATTCGTACATTCCATTTGGGGAAGTTGAGAATGAAACAGCGTTCTATGTTAGAGTTAATCCAGAGGGAAAAGAATTCAAGGTAGAGAAACTCAGGTTTTAATCTGGCATAGGGCTCAATCAAAAAGACAAGGACTTTTTAATGAACCACACAACCCTAACTGCGTCAAGCGTTTCCTTAACATCATGCGCCCTTATTATGTTCGCTCCATTCCAGACAGCTATTGCTGTTGCTGCCAATGAACCTGGTAACCGTTCGTTCGGGTCTTTTCGCCCTGTTATCGCACCGATGAAGGATTTTCTTGAAATTCCTACCAGAATTGGGAGCCCAAACATCTTGAGCATGTTCAGGTTTGCTATAACCCTTGAATCCCACTCAAACCAGGGTGGATAATTCGGCCTTAAAAAGCCTATAGCAGGATCGATTGCAATCTTCTCTTTTTCAATCCCATTTTTGTACGCTATTTGAAGGCTCTCCTGGAGAAGGTTGATAACGGTGTGAACCGGATCCATAAAATCTCTGACTTCTCCGTGAGCACAGATTATCACCGGCACATCATACTCCACAGCAACTTTAACCATGTTAACATCGCCTTTAAGCCCCGAGACATCGTTGATTATATCCGCCCCTGCTTTTATGGCTTCCTCGGCAACCTTTGCATTTGTTGTGTCTATGCTAATTGGAACATCAACGTAATCCCTCAGCGTTGATATCGCCCAGACTGCCCTTCTAATTTCCTCTTCAATTGGAATCAGGGTTTTCAGATATGGAGCCGTGGATTTAGCCCCAACATCAATAAAGGAAGAACCATCTTCAATCATTCTCAACGCCGTCTCGATTAGCTCTTTTTCGTCCTGCTTAACGCTCCCCTTGTAAAAGCTCTCCGGAGAGACGTTGATGACTCCCATAATCCTCGGTTCCTCAAGATCAACTCCGGCAAACTTCATGTTCCCCACCCTGAAATCCTTTGGTGATATCAGATAAATCTTTTATGCAAAACGGATAAAAGCGTGGTTTCCAAACTAAGGGTGGTGGTTGCGTGGTGATAATCAAAACACCAAGAAGGTTGCACCTGGGTTTAATCGATCCCTCCGGTTCCTTAGGGAGGAGATTTGGAGGCCTTGGCGTTGCCCTTGAGGGTGGATACGAGATAAACCTCACGCCCGGTGAAAGGCTTGAAGTTAAAGCCAGCGAGAAGGATAAAAGAACGATTGAGTTTGTTGTTAGAAAAATGGACGAACATTTTGGCACGGGCTTAAACTACCTTGTTGAAGTCAGGAAGGCTATACCGAGGCACATTGGTCTTGGCTCAACGACCCAGCTCTCCTTAGCTGTCGGTGAGGGAGTAGCAAAGCTAAACAACATAAACGTTAAAATAGAAAAACTGGCTGAAATTTTGGGAAGGGGAAGGAA
>DQUR01000156.1 GCA_015662175.1 Thermococcus paralvinellae
TAAAGCTCAAGCTTCCCTTCAAGAAGTTCTCTAACATATTTTGGCATCTGAAACAGAGCTTCATGTCTTTCCGGGTCATAGTAGATAAGCTCAAGTCCCTCTGCCCTCTTTAAGTCAACTTTTGTGAAGTCAATGTTCCCTTTAACCCCAACGAGGAAGCTCCATGGTGAAGCGTAGCCAATCACCGGGAAGCTGAAGTAATGAACTTTGTCAAATACATTCTTCATGGCCTTATGGGCATCCAACAGCTCGTTTGTAAATAGATAAACGCTACCAGCCTGTGTTACAACAATCCCTTGCTCATTAAGTGCATTATATGCAGATCTATAAAATTCTTCACTGAATAACCGCTTTGCCGGTCCAACGGGATCCGTCGAGTCAATAATTATTACATCGAACTTTTCTTTGGTATTTTTCACGTATTCAACCCCATCACCAATTATAATCTCTGCCCTTGGATCATCAAATGCTCCTCTGTCGATGCCAAGATAAATTTTTGAGACCTCAACAACCAATTCATCAATTTCAACCATAACGGCTTTTTCAACTGTTTTATGTTTTAAAACTTCTCTGAGAGTTCCTCCATCCCCACCACCAATGATAAGAATTCTCTGGGGATGTGGATGAGCTAATAAAGCAGGATGAACCAAAGGTTCGTGATAGCTTTCTTCACCCTGCTCCACCAATTGCACTGTCCCTTCCAAAACAAAAAGCTTTCCAAAACCCTCTGTTCCATAAATTTCAATCCTCTGGTATTTGCTTTGAGTCTCAAATAACTTCTCCTTAATCTTGAATGCAACCCCATAACCCCTTGGATACCACTCTATGAAATGCATAAACTCTCACCCTACAACTTCTTATAGAGATTGGTTTTAAACTTTAGTGAGAGGTTGAGGTTATAATCCCCTATGTTTGGGAAAGCAATGGTGGACATTTCTCTGCAGAAAAAGCATCAGAAAGCTGCAAAAAGACATTGAGGGGCATTCAAATTTGTCCAACCATTAAAAGAACACCAAATATACAGTGGTTCTCCAAATGATAAGCCCAGAAACAGTAGTGATAATAGAAGTAAAAAGGATTTAGTCCTTAAAAAACAACCCCCTATCAAGCTTAACAATTGTTGGTCTTTTGCACTTAAGTTCTTTGATTATGTATTCACTTGCCTTTATCGGCATTGTGTGGTCACCGCAGGTGTAAACGTCAACTGCTGCATAGCCATGCTCTGGCCATGTGTGGATTGCGATGTGGCTTTCAGAAACGACAACAACACCAGAAACACCCTGAGGGGAGAACTTATGAAACCTTTTATCAATAATTGTAGAATTGGCTATCTCTGCCGCTTTAGTTAAAATCTCCTCTATCCTTTTCATATCGTCCAAAATTTGTGGATCGCAATCGTATAAGTCCAGAATAACGTGCATTCCAATTGGAGTGTCCACAGTTACTTGAACCATCGCTCTCACCTCCCTCCATTCCCTTTCCCTCCAAGATTAGTATGGGAACATTACCACGGCAGCAACCACAGCAGCAGGTTTATTTTTCACGGTTATCTCATCAGCAACGACTCTAAACTCTTTAAGTTTCCAGCCTCTAACTCTAAAGCCTTCCTCGACCATCCTCCTTACCATCTCTGTGGCCTCTTCTTTGGTGCAGTAGCCTGAATACTCATAAATCAATCCCCCTTCGTTGCCTTCACTTATCCCAACACCCAGAGCAGCACTTATTGTTGTGCCAGGCTCATCGCTCTCGATGTGCGCATAAACTGTTGGTAGGAGCATTCCAATTGGGACCTCCGGAACCTTTTCAATCCATTCTATATGCGATGGAATGACGCTGCTAAGCTTTACAAGGTTGACATTTCCTATTCCCATCTTGAGTAGAGCATTGTCAAAAGCATTTAACTTAGTCCCACCTTCAGCGCTTGCGGCGAGCATAATTGCTTTTTTTGGAGTTATCCAGCTCATCTCCCTTTACCCCCAATTTTGACTGTTACCAACAATTTAATTTCGATTTTAATAAAAATTATTGCAAAATTTTGAGTTCAATTAATCCCTACTCGCCAGTTTGCTTATAAGTCTTTCGCTTTCAGTCTAAATTTGAAATGGTCAATAAATATCTCATCGCTCCAGGAATAACCTGGAATAAATCGATTAAAACAAAAACAAACTCCTAAAAACAGTTTTTGCCCTATGTTCCTTTATTGCTGATGTGAGATACAATCCTACCAATCGTTGCTGAAACAAAGATTCCCATGATACTTGCAAGGGATGCCAGTGCATACATGTGCCGGCTTAAAACCCCATAGGTGTATCCAATCTCGCCAACTAAAAGGCCCAGAACCCCAAAACTCGCTATCCCTGCTCCTCTGACCAGGGAGGTTTTTAGGTTATCCTCCCATAGAAGGACTGTTGTAAGGAGAACCCTAACCAAGTAAATCACCACGAAAAAATAAATAACTTCCAGAGAAAATTCAGTCTCAAAATTTATGCCCCTCCATGCAAAGAAGATTGGAGCAAAAATTCCATAAGGTAACACCGGAGATTATAGTGTGTAATCTTTCGTATTGCTTTGTACCGACCAGGTCGCTGTGAATTACTAATCCCACTAAAAATGCCCCAATGCTGAAGTGGAGACCAATCTGCTCACTTATCAAAGCTAGAGACGTTGCAAGAATCATAACCACACCAAACACCGCCTCATCACTTTTTAGCTTTCTTAGGGCTCTCATAATCCAGACTTTGTGCTGAATTCCAGTAAAATAGTTTAATCCAAGCACCGTGCCCAGGAACACAATGTCCTTAACAAGCTCTAAAAAGAGCTCCGTGCAACTTAAATGATGAAGCTCAAAATTTATCAGCAAATAGAGAATTACCAAACTTCCAACTTCACTGATAACCGCATATGAAAGGGCTACATGAAGGAGTTCCTGACCAAAAAATCTGGTAAATCGGACAACAATTGGGGCTGAGGCAACCGCCAGTATTGATGCCACTATTAGTAGGTTGTCCGTTGAAATTGTATAGCCCGTAAAAGGGAGCGTTAAAAAGAGCATTGCAACATATGTGACAATGTATATTGGTATGCTCCTCTTTCCTCCGAGGTGGATTTCCTCAGGAGTTAGCTCGAGACCGGCGTAAATCATTAAGAAAAAATTCCAAGCTCAGCTAACAGGCTCATGTCCTCTCTTGGAAGGTCTGTTAGAATTACACCGAGGGAAAGACCGGCACTTATCTCGCCGAGAAATCCGGGGTAGCCTAGTCGTTCAAATATCTCTGCTAAAATTCTCACCACCGCAATGATGACAAAAACGTAGCCTATAACGTCCACATGAATCCCCATTTGGTTATGTAGGGTGTTATTAAAAATTTTTCGGGAGCTTTTCAGGGACGTGTCCACATTAGGATTTAGCTGTAGGTCAGCCAATCAGTCGAACCAGTGTTAGCCTACCAGGGTGTTAAGTGGACACGTTCCGTGGGGATTTTAACATTTCGAACATTGATTCGCAAAGTTTATTATTAAGGAATACCAATCAACTTCGATGTACCATGAGGCACTACGAAATTGTAAAGATAAAGGAAAACGGAAAAATTGAAATTCCTCTCGAATTTGCATATGAGATAGGATTGGTCAAGGATTCTTACTTTTTGATTGAAATTGACACGGATTTGAAGGAAATGCACCTGGAGAGGGTAGCCCTTCCAGGCAAAAAACTCGTTGAGATTGAGCTGATAGTTGAAGACAAACCAGGAGTTCTCGCAAAGATTAGTGGAACACTGGGACGAAATAATGTGAATATTTTATTCAGCGAGACCGAAGAGCTCGAAAACATTGGACTTGCTGCAATTGTGGCTGTCGTTGATGTAAGCGAAATGAAAATTAGCCTTGAAGAATTAAAAAAAGAGTTGAGTAAAGTAGAAGAGGTTAGGGAGATCACTTTAAAAGCCCTGGAGTAACAGAATCAGCAAAACCAGCGAAAAGACAACCATGTATGCATTTACCTCTCTTCCTGCCTCTTCCATGCTTTCTCCAAAATGCGTTTTTAGAGTTATATTGAAAAATCCGACTTTCTGCAGTAGCCAAAAAGTCAGGATTGCAATTAAAATTACCAATAAATCCTTATATGAGATTGCCAAACCAAAATACACTCCAAAGGCCAAGGTTAATATCGCAATGATAAATGAAAGCACCCGCTGTGTTAAATTACTTTTAACCGCTTTTTCTGGCTTCATTAGATAATAATTTAGCTTGGTAAATGATACAAGCGTTCCAATTCCAGCTATGTAAAACAGATACAACTGAATCCCACTGAGATTGGATAAAAGGAGCTTCTTTCCAAAAGCCCCTACAAAGGGAGATATCCCACCAATTGCAAGGCTAAGCATTACTATACTCATAATCAAAATTTTATCGTGTCTATATGTGAGCCTTTCTAAGTCTTTTGTTTTTTGAGCGTTTATCAATGTCCCAACACTTAAAAAGAGTCCACCTTTAAAGAGAGTGTGGGCAAAGGCATAATAAATTGCTCCAAGAGGATTTGATGTCGCTATACCCAAAAACACATAGCCCATTTGGGAAACTGTATGATATGCTAATAGGCGCTTTGCATTCTTCTGGAGAATAGCAAAAATAACCCCAATCATCATTGATGAGAACGCTATAAGTGTGAGTAGGTTTAAGAGGGACTTTTCAATCGGCAAGGCAAAATACAGAAGCAACATCCCATAGATCGGAGCTTTAACAACAATTCCAGAGAGTAGGGCACTTATCGGATTTGGGGCCTTTGAGTGGGCATCTGGCAGCCAGAAGTGAAGTGGAAAAATTCCGGCCTTTAAAATTAAAGCAGAGAAAGCAACTGCCAGAGCAACATTAATCTCCCTCGAAACTATAGCGTTGCTCTTTATTAGCTCAACATTCAGATAACCGGTTTTTAAATAAATTATGCCAATTGCAAAGATGAAAAGGTAGGATGCCACAAGGGAAAATAGCAGATATTTATATGCCGCTTTTTTTGCTCCTTTTTCATCTGATAGGGCTACCAAAGCAAAAGAAGACACTGAGGCAATTTCCATATAAATGTAATAGTTAAACAAATCCCTGCTGATAAAAGCCCCAAGCAACCCGGCGTGCATTAAAAGTAAAAGCGCATAAATCTTCCCATGCTTTGCACGTTGTTTGAAGTA
>DQUR01000207.1 GCA_015662175.1 Thermococcus paralvinellae
AAAACAGGAGTCACTTGTTCTTAGATCTCTCTACCGTTTCTGGACCCGTAAATAGGACCCAGTTTACGAATATGATCCTCGTTCTAATCTCTGCATAGCAGTGATTTTTACATATAAATGCCTTTTTTAAACTAATCCTAAACTCTACAGCACTCTTAATTTACAAAAACCTTAAATATCTTGATATAATATGGTATTATTGATAACACATTTGGGGGTTTGGTAATGTCCTGGAAGAACTTTTTTGAAAAATGTAGGCATGGCTTTAATGGCCCTTGTATTACTATCTTTTATAGCTGGATGTGTTGGACAAGAGACTCAAACCCAACAAACTCAGCCCACAGAGACTAAAACATATAACCTTAAAATGGCAACTTTTTATCTTGCTGGTGATCCAGGGTTTGAGATAGCGCGACACTTTGCAAAGACTGTTGAAAAGATGTCAAACGGCAGAATTAAAATAGAAGTATATCAAGCAGGTGAACTTGGTTTTAAGGTGACTGAAATCGTGGATGCTACCTCCAAGGGAGTTGTAGATATTGCAATCTTCTACACCAGCTATTTAGCCTCCCAGGATCCTGTTATGGCACTTGCAAGAGGCAAGCCAGGCCCAATATCAAATCCATACGAGCTCTTTTATCAAGTTAAAGCTGTAGAAGACCTAATAAATGCCAGCTTCCAGAAATTTGGTGTGGTTTACATCGGTCCAATGATATACGGTGAGCCTGAGATTTTAGTTACCCGTGTTCCCATAAATAAACTCGATGACCTTAAGGGCAAAATTCTGAGATCCTCAGGTATGGCCGCCGTATTTTATAATACAATTGGAGCCCAAGCAATAATGATGGCAGCTGGGGAACTCTACCAAGCACTTCAACTTGGAACAATAGATGGTCTGGAGTGGACAGATTTCGCCGCTAATTATAGAATGGGCTTTCATGAGGTTGCCAAGTATGTTATAGAACCAACACCTGGTGTAAATATACACAGCGAAGCTGCAGTACACGCCTATCTAATAGTCAATCCTTCTCTATGGAACGAGCTTCCGGAGGATCTAAAGGAGATTATTAGAGTGGCTACAATGGAGACATATCTCTGGGGAAGCTATTACGTCAATAGACTGAACAGAGAGTATAGAAACAAGTGGATTGAGGCAGGTGCTACAATTATCAGATTACCACCTGAAGACAATCAAAAAATCATTGAAACTGCAATAATGTTGCATGTGGAATATGCAAAGAAGAGTCCAGAGGCCCGTGAATACATCACCAGACTGATTCAGGTGTGGAAAGACCTGGGGTATGAGGAGTGGGCTAACGCCCTGGAAGCGGCTTTAAAACAGAGTTAGAGGGTTAGAGGGGTGAAAAACTTGGATTTAATAAGTAAAATTAATTCCAAACTTTCCTTTTTTATTATGTATTTCACCTTAGCTATAACTATTGTAGTGGTCTATGAAGTGGCAACAAGATACTTCTTACGCATGGCAGATTCCCGTGCAATATTCGTTTCAGTGTGGCTCTATGGAATGCTCTTTGCTTTGGGAGGAGCATATACCCTGAAAGAGGGAGGTCACGTTTCAGTTGATATATTATATCGTAAAATGCCTGATAATTTCAAGAAGTTCCTGGACGTTCTTGATATTGGCATAGTGATGATAAGTGGGATTGTGTTGATCTTAGTGGGGGCACCAATAGCATGGAGATCATTTGTTATAAGGGAAGTAGATTCCAGTCTTGGAATTGTGTTTGCTCCCCCAATTTGGTGGTATAAGTGGGTTGCTCTAATATCAGTGGTTCTAATCACCCTGCAAACAGTGCCAATGTTGATGGAGAAGATCAAACAATGGAGGTGATTATAATATGGCTAACACCGTTATGCCGTTCATAATGTTTATTTTTCTCTTTGGGCTGATCTTATTAAACGTCCCGGTTGCCTTTGCTCTGTTTTTTACATCCATAGTCTTTGGATTGATATTCTGGGGATGGAATGGGTTGTATGTAACGTTTCAGGGGATATTTAGTTTAATGAATAGTTGGGCTCTCGTAGCATTGCCTTTATTTGTGTTCATGTCTGCTATTCTTGAGAGGAGTGGTGTAGCTGATGAGTTGTTCACTACCTTTTACAAGCTCTTTGGTAGGGTTAGGGGATCTTTGGCAGTTATAGCGATAATGCTGGGCTATACCATTGGAGCAATGTCTGGAGTAGTTGCGGCTGCAATAGCAAGTCTTGCATTGATCATATACCCCCTCATGGTCAGGCACGGGTATGATAAAAAACTTGCCATAGGGTCAATACTTGCAGCTGGAACACTGCCTCAGGTGGTGCCTCCAAGTTTCAACATGATAGTCTATGGATCGGTGGCTGGAGTTTCCGTTGGAAAACTCTTCGCCGGTGGTCTTGGAGTTGGGACTGTTATGGCTCTGGTGTTCAGCGCTTATGTTATAGTTTGGAGTCACCTGAACAAAGATAAAGTTCCAGTCTTTGCTTCTGACCAAATCTCCCTCAGAGAAAAGATAATATCCCTAAAATACCTAATTGGACCACTTGCTATAATTTTTGGAGTTCTCGGTTCAATTTTTACCGGAATAGCAACACCGACGGAAGCTTCAGGTGTTGGAGCATTCTTGAGCTTAATATATGTCACGGTAAGAAGAAAGCTTAACAGAAAAGTTCTAGAGGAGGCTTTACTGGTTACTCTAAAAGTTACCTCAATGGCGTGTTGGATAATGGCCGGTGGTTCAGCATTTAGCTCGGTTTTCAGTGGAATAGGGGGCAAAAAACTTGTTGTGGACCTATTACTTTCACTTCCGGCAGCAAGAATAACGGTTCTGGTGTTTTCACTTGCTCTGATATTCTTCCTTGGAATGTTCGTAGATCCGGTTTCAATTATAATGATAATGACACCAATATTAACGCCGGCTGTGGTTAACTTGGGCTACGATCCACTTTGGTGGGGTGTAGTGTTCACTTCAATGCTCCTAGTGTCTTATCTTACTCCACCAGTAGGACTTGGATTGTACTACTTCAAAGGTGCCATTGAGGAAGTTTCAATGGATGAGATATATCGGGCAGTAATACCATTCATCGTGCTCCAGGTTATAGCGATAATCATCATAATTCTCTATCCGGATGTAGTGCTCTGGTTTATAAGAGCACTCTTTAGAGGTTAGTTCCTTTTTTATCCATTTTTACTACCGGTTTATTCCCAAGATAAGCTGTAAGCGTTAAGTCCTTGTCCTCACTTCAGAATAGTTTTGTAATGAATAGTTTTGTAATGAAGAAAACAAAGGTAGACAGTAGAAAGTGAACATAACAAACTAGATGTTTGAAATGAACCCAAAGATCAAAGCTAGGATAATTCCTCTTGAAATACATAATTCAAAGCTACCCTCCTTGCTCCTCCTTACTGGTTGGCCTTCAGAGTTAAAATTCCTCATTCAGTTAGGAGAGGACATTCATTGAGTTAAAAAGTAAAGCCCTCTGCTTTTAGGAATGCCATTGCATTTAACACGGTCCCCATCCAGTCCCAAAATCATGGGATTCATAGCCCTTATTAAGCATCTTATCTACCTAGGCTAAATTCCTTAACCTCTCTCTGAAAGGTTAAGAATTCACCACCTCTTTCCTTCCCTGATGTAAACAACCCTTGCACCGATCTCATTTGCGTGGTCGCATATTCTCTCAAGGTGACGCATCACAAGAGCATCAACGGCCTTCTCAGGATTGTCCCGAAGGGCCATCAGGGAGTCAAGGTAATACCTGTCAATCTGCCTGTCTATCTCAATGAGCCTTCCCACCAGTGTTTCGTCAAGCTTGCTGAATGCTTCAACCGAAATCTTCACGGCCTCCTCTGTTAGGGGAAACGCCTCAAGAGAGATCTCTACGGGTGTCATAACTATCTTTACCGTTCTCTCAATCTCCATCGCATAGCGTGATATCCTGTAGAGATCGTATGAAACGTCTATTGCACTCTGA
>DQUR01000008.1 GCA_015662175.1 Thermococcus paralvinellae
AAGGTACGCTCAAGAATTTTGTCAATTCATACCACGCAAAGGGTGAGAATCGTTGATGCAGGCTTTTTATATAGGAGTAGAAGTTACTTTATATTTGACAGCGCAAAGATTTATATAAGGCATCAAAAGGGGATTCCTATGACTCGCATTTCTACCGGCGTAAGGGGTTTTTGGACAAAATGTTTAATGGAGGGTTAATACGGAGTAGAGCATATCTCATTAAAGGTGATCCCGGCACTGGAAAGACAACAATATTCATTTTTCTTGTGGTTGGGATTTGACATAGACAATCCCCTATTTGTAGGAATAGATGCAACCCCTGTAAAAGAGAAAAGGAGTATCTTTGAAGGATTCCATTATGAAATTCGCAAAGGGGTTAACTGAACTTGTAAGAGCCGTCAGAGAGAGATTAAGTTGGGACAGGTTTACCCGAGTGGTCATTAACCCAATAACGATGGTTAGATTGACAATAAAGAGAGCATTCATAGGACTCCTAAAAGAGATTGCAAGGTATGATGTTACCCTTCTTATATTATAACATCGGAGATTTATGAAACCAATATTATTGAGGACTATCTTGTGAGTGGCGTTATAGAGCTTAGAACGTTTGATGTCGGTGGAAAAATAGTTAGGGGCATCAAGATAGTAAAGTTTAGGGGAAGCTCCTTCGACGAAACAATGAGACCTTACAGGATAACGGATAATGGAGTCGAGGTCTACAGTGAGGAAGGCATATCTTAAGGGGATAGTGAATGAGGCTTGGAATCCTCAAGCTTGATAAGCTCCTTGGTGAAATACCTGAGGGAAGTGTTGTCTTAATTGAGACTCTCGGGGAGTTAGGTGAAGAAATAGTGATAGAGGCTTTGAAAGAAAATAGGGAAAAAATTGTAGCACTCGTGGCAAAACGTCTCAAATATAGAGTATATAACGTTAGACTATTCTGAAGAAAAGAAATAAAAAAGTTCAAAATCATAAGAGGAATACGCATTAAAAAGTCACCGAAAGGCCCTCTGAGTTTTATGAACTGGTGATTAGGGATGGGAAGGTTATCATAGGTGACCTCCTTGGGTGAGTGTGTATTATTGTTTCCTGTATAAGCGGTTTTTGCAACGTTAAGTTTATTATCTTAAAGCTCCCGATAGACTTCCATGAACATATTTATTCCGCTGGTAATAGGGGCAATACTCGGATGTCTATTCAAAAATAAAATCAAAGTTGACCTCAATAGGCTCATGAGCGTAACTTTACTGATGTTGGTTTTCTTTATGGGGGTTGAGGCTGGTAAAGTTGAAATAAACGCCATAAATTTGTTCGTCGCATCATTTACATTTGCAGTGCTAACTATGTTGGGCAGTTTGTTTTTTGCAGTGCTGTTAGGAGGTAGGTTAAGATGATATTTCTGCATCTGGTTCTGGCATCTCTTTTTATTGGGTTTTTAGTTGGGAAATATACAACGGTTCAGTTTGGTAGTTTATATGAGATAATGCTGTATCTGTTGATCTTTATCATTGGACTTGATCTGGGGAGAAGTACAAGGACAGAGGAACTCAAAAAGCTTGGAAAGATGGCATTGATTTTACCGCTTGCCACTGTAATCGGCTCTCTGCTTGGGGGACTTTTAGCATCATTTTTACTCAACATTCCTATAAAATGGGCATTGGGGATTTCAGCAGGATTTGGCTGGTATTCATTAACAGGGCCTCTCCTAGCACAGTACTCAGCTATTTATGGTGTAATTGGATTCTTGGCTAATCTCACAAGGGAAATATTAACGATTCTGTTTTATCCGCTGGCCATTAAGAAAATACCCAAAGAGCTTGCAGTTTCAATCGGGGGAACCACAACAATGGATTCTACGTTACCGATAATTGTAAAATTTGGGGGAAAAGAAATTACGATAGTTGCTTTTGTTCATGGCCTCATTCTGACTGCTATAGCTCCATTTTTAATTCCCATTATACTTCAGCTTTGAACCATTAAGTTTATAAGTTCGAACATATTAGTTCCATCTGCAAACTATGGGGGGATTGGGATGAGCAATGAGGAAGTGATTTTAGAGGTCATGAAAAAAGCTGGAAAACCACTCAAAAGTGCTGAAATCGCTGAGATGACTGGTATTCCAAAAAAGGAGATTGACAAGATAATCAAAAAGCTGAAAAAGGAGGGAAAGATAATCTCACCAAAACGTTGCTATTATGCTCCTGCCGAGTGATTGTCCCTTTTATCTTTAATGAGCTCTTCAATGAGCCCTTTAAGTTCCTGTTCCGCTTTTATCTTCTCATATATCTTATACTCCCTTGAAACAAACTCATAGTGACAACGCTCATCGTTTGCAAGTTCCAAGAATATCCTCTTATACTCGGGGGGTCTCTACATGTTTTTCAAGGTATAAATTATATTTCTTCTGCAAGTTTTTCAGCTTCCATTGCTATTTTGAGGATGTCCAAGTAATCTTTTACTGTCTTCTCTCTCTTCAAATGTCTTTTTCCAGCTCTCAATTTTGATGTCTCTTGCTTCTTCGTCTGGAAACAGGGTCTTAAAAATCCTCATAACCTTCATGTTATGGGATCTTTCCATCTCAATGAATCGTTCAAAGTTTTCTTTTTGGTATGTTCCCGGAACATTCTTGTAGAGAAAGGTGTAAAAATTCTATCGCATCTCTCCCCCTTAATGGCATAGCTTAAAATATCTTTGAGGGACATTTTGGTGACCCGTGCCAGAATCTCCTTTACTCTCTCTTCAATTTCTGTCCTTTTCATAAACACTTCCAGTGGAGTTTCCATATCGTTACCTCTAGGTGTTATGATGATTTCTTGCATTTAAAGGTCATTCCTTATACTTTTCAAAGAGCTTTTTGAGTAATGCAATGTGCTGTTTTTCATTGTTAGAGATGCTATCTATGAGCTGTTTAACAATAGGATGTGATACCTTTCTGCCTAGTTTGTCATATATCCTAGCCATTTCCTCTTCGAGTTCTAAATATTTTTTCAAAAGTTCTCTAATCTCTTTCAGCTTTTCTTCGGGTATTACCACTGTTTCAGGGAATCCTTTGAAATACTCCTCTAAGATCTCTATGGGTGGTATTTTCTCATCCATTTTCCCAAATCCCATAGGCATTACAATCATAGGAACTCCTGGAATCAAAACGGCACTATTTACAATTTCTTCCCCCTCAAATTCCTCAATAAGTTCTAAAGCTTCAGCATAAGATTTTTTAAGAGCATCCATTACATTTTTGTGGAGTATTGTATCAATTGCAATTCTTAAAAATAAATTTTTTATATCTGCGTATTCTGGTTCTTTAAGTTTCTTCATACCTTTTCGATATTCCTTTTCCGTTGTTTTTTCGATTTTTCTGGCTTTGTCTACAAGCTCAATAATTCCCTCCATTATGATCCCCTCCCCCTCTTTAATAACATTTTGTATTTAAAACTTGTGGTTCCCTAAGCAAAAACATTTTAAAGGGATAAAGCTTACGGAGGCATGCAGGATAATGCCTCATGGCTCGGGGGTATCCGAAAAAGTGAACCCACCGGGCCTCTATAGGAGGTGAAAAAATGAAGTACCCAAAAAAGATAAGGACTTACTGTCCATTCTGTAAAAAGCATACAGTCCACAAAGTTGAGAAAGTGAAGAAGAGACCGAGGAGTGAGCTCAGTGCAGGTCAGAGAAGATTCAGGAGAATCCTAAAAGGTTACAAGGGATTTCCAAGACCCAAGCCAGAGGGCAGGGAAAAGCCCGTTAAAAAGCTTGACCTGAGGTTCAGGTGTAGTGAGTGTGGAAAGGCTCATACAAGGGGAGAGGGCTTTAGGGTAAAGAGATTTGAGCTCGTGGAGGTGTAACCATGGCACTTCCAAAGGGACTAATTCCAATGCCTAGATCAAGATTCCTTAAAATTAAATGCATCGACTGTGGCAACGAGCAGATTGTTTTCAGCAATCCAGCAACAAAGGTGAGATGCCTAGTTTGTGGTGCCACTCTCGTTGAGCCAACAGGCGGTAAGGGGATTATAAAGGCCAAGGTATTAGAGGTTCTTGAGTAATTCTTCTTTTCTCTTTTCTCCGAAACTTTAACCTTTAACTTTAAAAACCTCTTTTGCCAACAATCAAAGGGTTAAAAAACAATTTTGGGAGATGGTGAAAATGCCAAGGAGAGCAAGAGAATTTCCTGAAGAGGGAGAGTTTGTAATTGCAACTGTTAAGAGCATCCATCCTTATGGAGCATTCCTTACGCTTGATGAGTATCCCGGGAAGGAAGGGTTCATGCACATAAGTGAAGTGGCCTCAACCTGGGTGAAGAACATAAGGGATTACCTTAGAGAGGGTCAAAAGGTAGTTGCAAAGGTGATAAGGGTCGATCCCTCAAAGGGGCATATTGACCTCAGCCTGAAGCGTGTAACTCAACAGCAGAGGAAAGCAAAGATTCAGGAATTCAAGAGGGCTCAAAAAGCTGAGAACCTCTTAAGGATGGCGGCGGAAAAGCTGGGTAAAGACTTTGAGACTGCATGGAGGGAAGTTTGGGTGCCTCTTGAGGAGGAATACGGGGAAGTCTATGCGGCATTTGAGGACGCTGCCCAGAATGGGATTGAGGTTCTCAAGGATTTGATACCGGATCACTGGCTTCCCGTTATGGCGGAGATAATCAAGAGTCACGTTGAGGTTCCAACAGTTACAATTGATGCCGAATTCGAAATCACAGTTCCAAAGCCAAATGGTATTGAAATAATTAAAGAGGCGTTAATAAGGGCAAAGAACAGGGCAAACAAGGAGAAGGACATTGAGGTCAAGTTCACCTATCAAGGTGCCCCAAGGTACAGGATTGACATCACTGCCCCGGACTACTACAAAGCTGAGGAGGTCCTTGAGGACATTGCCGAGGAGATTTTAAGGGTGAT
>DQUR01000142.1 GCA_015662175.1 Thermococcus paralvinellae
AGGCGTGAAGAGCATTGGCAGGGGGCATATCTACGTGCTGGGAGGTAACTTCCTGTTCCACATAGCCTACACCGGCTCGAAATACGAGCTCGAAATACTTAAGCAACTCGTGGGAAATTTTGAAATGAAAACAGGCAGTGTTTCTCACTCAGATGGGGAGTTTCAGCTTTCTATAATCGGCGAGGGGAAATTTCTCGCCAGAATCTCTGAGGCATACTTCCCGTATTGGGAGATTAAGGCAAATGGCACTTCCCTACAGGTTATCAGGGACTACAGGACAGGGTTGATGCTGGTCACCATTCAAGGGCCCACATCACTCTCCGGAAAATTCAACGATCCTTTCATAGGACTGAGGCTTTATTCCCTAATCGGATGGATACTCGTTGTGATTTACACCCTGTTCGAATTTAGATGGAAGTTCCGATCCTATTAGGTTATTTCCCTGAATCTAATCTCAAACTCAAGCTCCTTCTCCACTGGAAACAGCAAGGTATAGCTCACCCCCTGCTGAATAAAGTCCCAGCCGCTCTCTGATTGTGAGAGGGTTTTAACCGGGAACTTCCAGATGTTAGCTTTTCTATCAAGCTCTATCTCTACCTTTCCGATGCCGTGCGGGTCGTTCACAAATATCCTACCGGCTTCAAACTCTTCTGGACTCTCCATAACGCTGTGGACAGCGAGATTTATTTCAACCCCGAATAGAGCCCTGTAAGGTTCGCTAAGTGAAACCCTGTATTCTGCAAGGAAGCCGTCATTTACAAGCTCTATCCTTTTTTCAACTTTTGCTGGAACTTTCTTCTCGGCATAGATTCCTCCGTTGCGCCAGAGCCTTACTCCGCCGTCATAAAGCTCAAATTCATACGGCTGATTGATGAAATCTCCAAGTTCGCGATACCTCACCAGACGGTAGCTATCAAGGGTCTCCGTGGTTGGTATGAAGTGGTCCTGCAAAATAGCCCTAAGCTGCCAGTCATAAGCCAGTTCGCGCTTAATTTTCTCAGGAATTTTCTTGCCAAGCTCATGGATGCTTGCAATACCATCGCATTCTTCCTCGGGAGTAGAAGTTGAGATGTCATGGTAGTGCTCCCATCTCCTGGCTAAAACATCGCCGTAGTTGACCCCTTTTCTTTTTGAGCTCAGCTCAAAAATTGAGCCGCCGTAGTGTGGTTTAATAGTGGCTATGAAGCTTTCATTTTCAAGCATTACCTCAGTTTTTCCATCGAAATCCACATCAAAAACTCTATTTCCAGTGGAAACGAAACTCTGTGCCCTTATTATGTTCTCCCACACTGCCCTCCTCAGGTGGGGCAGGTAAACACCACCAA
Organism: Thermococcus paralvinellae; assembly: GCA_015662175.1. Taxonomy (GTDB): domain Archaea; phylum Methanobacteriota_B; class Thermococci; order Thermococcales; family Thermococcaceae; genus Thermococcus_B; species Thermococcus_B paralvinellae_A. Next base: position 1,326 of record DQUR01000142.1, read on the forward strand.
AGACGCCGTGCCAGTATGCATCGTTGCACTGGGCTTTAAGTAGGTATTTCCTTGCTTCCGGGATATCTCTAACAAGTTTACTCACGTAGAGCATCCTCTTGTGCATGAAGTTGCTTTCCGGATACTTGTAGAAGAAGTTTTTCCAGATGCCACCCCTGACAAACATCCTGTACCTCTCAAACTCATTCCTCCCCTTTAGCCTTCCAACGAACTCAACAAAGAGTTTTGCCTGTTTTGCCGGCAGGGACCACTCGCTCATCTCGAAGTAAGAGGCTATGGGCAGATAAACCAGTCCCCTTGGAGTAAACTTTGATAGGTATTCGGAGTAAAGCATGAGATTTATTTTCTCGTTGCTTGTGATGGCATCAAAGAATTCCCTGAGCCAGCCTTTCTGATAAACCCACTCGTAGGTTCCAGGCCAGACTCCAAATTTTTCACCATCATCATGAAAAACAGCCATCTTTGAAGGATCGTCATCGGCTAAGCCCTCCAGATACCTTATTGTTTTTTCAACCGGACGGAAGGGAATTAAATATCTAAGCGTTTCATCGATCGGAAACACAACAATAACTTCCCCGCCATCCTCTGTATAATAGGGCCAGTAAAGTTCATCCTTGCTGAGTCCAGCACTCATGAAGTGGTAATCATCAACTATAACGTACTCAATTCCGCTCTCCTTAAGGGTTTTTACCAATTCCGGCTGCCAGACCCTTTCTGTTAGCCATACACCCTTTGCATCATAGCCAAGCTTTTTAGCAAACTCTTTAAGCAACTTTATCTGCTCAATTCGGTCTTCCTTTGGTATCGCTGCCAAAACCGGCTCGTAAAATCCCGCAACCACTATTTCGAGCTGACCTTTTTTTACAAGCTTTTTTAAAAGCTCGATATATTCCGGATGGTTTTCATCTATCCATTCAAGGAGGGGGCCGCTGAAATGAACGGCAACCTTCATCGAGGAAAACTCCTCAAGAATTTCCATAAATGGCCTGTAAGACTTATTGTAGGCCTCTTCAAAAACCCATCCAAAGTTTCCAAGGGGCTGATGACTGTGAATGCCAAAGATGAAGTTTATCATTACCGCACCTCCATTCTTATTATCACTTTCAGTGATATCTAAGGAGGTATATAAATATTTCTGGAAATGGATGCAAACGCCGGTGACTCCGCTGTGGAGACACCCTGTCACGAGCTTGACTCGAATTCAGAATGCAAATTTTCTAAGAACATAAAGCGTAATGGCGATGGCAAGTTGATTTGAAAAGTTATCGTCCGGCGGCAGTTCATAAAACTCCGCCAGAGTACCAGCTGATGCTCCTATTATAGCGTGAAAAAAGCCCATCAAGGGGATTAAAATTAGCAGGGCAGTTAGGAAATAAGCCAAGCTTCCTTCAATGCTTTTACCATTCTTAAAGCGGTGTTTTCCAAAGGGCTTTCCAATTATAGCTGCAATGGCATCCCCCAAAGTTGCAACAGCAATTGAACCGATGGCGATATCCTCCGGAAAGAAACAAATAACTATTAGTGCCGCCAGGGTGAAATAAATGTGAGCACCAATGCTCCTTTTTTCATGTTCCCTTGCTATTGTTTCTATTTCCCTCTCAACCTTTTCGATAATATCAACATAGAGACCAAGCTTTTCTTTAACCCTGTCTCTAAGATGTTCAACTATCCTGAAGGGTTCAAGAATCAGGAAAAGTACAAGGGTTATGGCAACAAAAGTGAGCGTAACCTCTCGTCCAAATATAAGATAGGAGAGTGGGACCGTTAAGCCCGTGAGATGAAGGGCCTTTCTCTTAAGCTCGCATTTCATGCTCACGCCTGATCACCTCCAATGCTTCATTTAAGTCTCTGACAATGTAATCCGCGTATTTCGCTCCCCTACCCTTAAAATATCCCCTCCTCACCAGTATCGTCGTTGCTCCAACGGCTTTACCCCCTTTCATATCGGTGTCATCCCTATCCCCAACCATGTAGACTTCATTCTCAGCTGGAAACATACTCCTCGCAAGTAAAAAGTTGTGGGGATCAAGTTTGCTGTGTCCGGTTTCCCCGCTTATTATTATTCCATCGAAATAATCCCTTATGCCAAGATATTCAAGCTTTTTTCTCTGCCAGTACGTTGATGAATCGGTTACAAGGACTATCCTCGCATCCATTCTTCTTAACCCTTCCAAAAAAGGCCTGGCATCAGGAAAAAGTTTAAGGTTTGAAAAGAATGTTCTATCAACCAGCTCAACCATCTCATCCAAGTCTTCCCTCTTAACTTTGCCATAGACCCTCTCCATAAGCTTTTGGAGGATTTTATCCAAATCCAAAACTAAAAGTTCCCTCGACCGCTCCAGATCCCTATAGCGGGCAGTCAGGATGTAAAACATTGCCCTAAATTTCCTTTTCCTGAGTAGGTGGGGGATAAGTCTTAGTATGGTATGTTTCCCGGCTTCCCTAGTGTTACAGAGGGTATCATCAAGGTCAACCATCACCAGCATGATATGGCTTTCAGGCTCTGCATTAATAATTTTTTAGGTCGTTAGGCTAAGCTTTAAAAATTGTAAAAATACAATTTCCATGATGGCAATGAGGGGAGAAATTTTGATAGTAGCCGGAGTAGCAATGATCTTCATAGGATTTCTCCTAGTGTTCATAGGAACCTTAATGACTGCAACAAGTGGAGAAGCTGATGTCGAAGGCGGAGGGGTCATAATGATAGGGCCAATACCAATAGTCTTTGGAACCCAGAGAGGTGCAACTTTGGCAATGATCCTTGCAATAATCCTGATGCTCCTCTGGATTTTCATGGCTCTGCTGAGCAGGAGGGTCTAAGTTGAAATACATTCTTGATCTCTCAATTCTTTTGGTAACGGCAAAAACCTTAGAGTGGCTCTTTGAAAGGAAGGAGATCCATCCAATAATAGCGCACATCTTAACGGGAATAATTCTAGGCCCATTTGTTCTCAAGGTAATTTCCCCATCTGAGCCTCTCAAGGTTCTTTCAGAGTTTGGACTTTTAATGATGATGCTGTACATGGGCCTGACGAGTAGCTTTTCTGCCATAGCTACAAATAAATTAAAAGCCACGGTCGTTGCAATTTTAGGTGTAGCTTTCTCATTTATCTTGGGCTTTCTAACAGTGATGGCTTTTGGAAAAGGGCTAGCAGCCGCTATATTTGTAGGTGTAACCTTGGGAAACACTGCAATTGAAGTAACGAGCGGTGTGGTTGTCAGGGAAAGGATCAAGAGAGAAATCTCCTCGATTCTCATGGGGGCCGCTTTTGCCGATGACATCATAGCCGTTTACCTAATCGGCATCATCACGGCAATTGCAAGGGGGGAGTTCAGCCTTGTTCCACTTGCAATTTTAACAGTCAAGATAGTTGCGTTTATAGTTGCCGTGCTGTTGATTTCCGAGATTGTATTCAAGCGCTCCAAGAGATTTTACGAAATACTGCGCAATTTAAACGTATTCTTCACATTCACACTCATCTTAACCTTTCTTCTCGCAATCATGGCTGAAGAGGTGGGTCTTCACCAGATAATCGGGTCCTATTTGGCCGGATTGACAATAAGCCGCCTTAGAGAAAGGAAGGATCCACTCGTTATAAGCAGAATAAAGCTCAATGAGCTAATTGAAGACCTGCAGATTGTGCTCACAGAATTCTTTATCCCCCTTTTTTTCATCTATGTGGGATTAATGTTCAATCCGTCAATGGGTGAAATAAGCTTACTCATGATTGCACTTCTCTACATGGCGGCAGTTTTTGGAAAGCTCGTAGGCTGTTCTCTGGGTATGAAAATCTTTGGATTTGATTGGAAAAAAGCTCTCTTGGTTGGAATTGGCATGGGGGGAAGAGGGAGCTTAGATCTTGCAATCCTAAAATTCGGACTGGAAAAGGGCCTGATTGATCAAGGCCTGTTTGCAAGCATAGTCCTTGTTTCAATGCTCACAGCGATAACAACACCCCAGTTCTTTAAACTGTATCTGGGAAAAATTATGGGGCACAAAGCTTAAACACATAATGAACAACTCCATGCAAGTGAGGATGATGACAGCTTTTCCAGAAAGGGGGATGGACGAAGATGAGGTGCTAGGCGAACTTGAAAGGCTATTAAATGATGATTTAACCTTTGATTCGGGTAAAATCCTTGGCTCAATGTGCACCTATCCCCATCCCCTCGCTCAAAAGATAATATGCCTTTATATGGACAGGAATCTTGGGGATCCCGGATTACACGTTGGAAGCAGAAAAATTGAGGAAGAAGCCGTGCAGATGCTCGGAGATTTGCTACACTTAAACAGGGCTTACGGAAATATAGTCTCCGGAGGGACGGAGGCAAACATCTTAGCGGTGAGAGCATTTCGTAATATAGCTGATGTTGAAAATCCCGAGCTGATTTTGCCGGAGAGTGCACACTTCTCATTTCTTAAGGCGGGTGAGATGCTAAAGGTCAAGCTGGTGTGGGCTGAGCTGAATGAGGACTACTCCGTTAATGTCAAAGACGTTGAGAACAAAATCACGGACAACACTGTGGGAATTGTGGGCATAGCAGGAACAACGGGTCTGGGAGTTGTGGATGACATCCCAGCGCTTTCGGATTTGGCTCAAGACTATGGGCTTCCCCTGCACGTTGATGCTGCCTTCGGGGGCTTCGTGATCCCCTTTGCAAAGGCTCTAGGTTACGATCTCCCCGACTTTGACTTCAGGCTTAAAGGTGTGCAGAGCATAACAATTGACCCTCACAAGATGGGTATGGCACCAATTCCAGCTGGCGGAATAATCTTCAGAAAAAAGAAGTTTATTGAGGTGATAAGCGTTCCCGCACCATACCTCGCAGGGGGGCAGATATTTCAGGCGACGATAACAGGAACTAGACCTGGAGCAAATGCCATAGCTGTTTGGGCCCTCCTAAAGCACCTGGGCTTTGAAGGATACAAAAAGATTGTAAAAGAAGCAATGGAGCTCTCAAGATGGTTTGCAAAGCAGATAAAAGCTTTGGAAGGAGTTTACCTTATAAGAGAACCGATGCTTAACATAGTGTCCTTCGGGACTAAGGAGCTGGAAAGGGTTGAGAAAGAGCTCAAAAAGAGAGGTTGGGGAGTTAGTGCCCACAGAGGTTACATAAGGATAGTCATGATGCCTCACGTAAAGAGAGAGCATTTGGAGAAGTTCCTGGAAGATTTGAGGGAGGTAACAGTTCATTCTATCAAGCTATGATTCAGTGTAAACATTAATATTTGGACACAAGGATACAAGAAGACCACAAGAGGGTTGATGTTGTAGTGGAAGTACTAAAATCGGAAGTTATTGTTTTCGTATTGGGCACTTCTCTTTTTATACTATCAAAAAGTTTTTAAGAACGATTCCGAATTGTAATATTGAGATGATGCTATGAAAAAAACAACTATACTTATAGTGATTTTATTCTTGGGAAGCGTAGTCTCGGGAGCTGCAGTATACAATATCCCAATGGACTCCAGGCAGTACCCTGGAGCAAAGGTTGAATACAAGCGGAACTTCATATTCGGCCCCAGCCTTGAGATTGAGCTTTCGGAGAAGGGATACGGAATAGTTACGGCGTCAATCCTTCTTCCAAACGGTTCTCTGATGGAACTTGGAACTTTCTCAGGACAGGATAGGATAAAAATAAGCTACAGCCAGCTCACTAAAGCAATGAAAGTCTGGGGTTCTTACTTGAAAAGTGCCAAACTCGATTCTAGAGCGGTGTCGGCATCACTTCTGCTCTTGGGAACCCTCCGAGATGAAAACAACAACGTGCAATACTTCATAAAAGCCGTGCCGATTAATGTGGGGGGAGTACTCGATAAGAGGAGCATTCAGGTGAAGCTACCCAGAGGGAGCTCTAAAATTCTCTACACCAAAAACCAGATAGAGGAGAAGCTCAAATCAATAGAACTCCAAAAGATTAAGGGCAACAGTATTTCAGCAACCACAGAAAACTGGCCGCCAGGCTTTGACCATGATCAGTGCTACTGGAAATGTGATCCGTGGACTGGGTCATGTTACCAAGTTTGCCTTGTATGGAAACTAGAGCAGATCATAGCCTCAAAATCCAACACGATAATACCCCTAGTTGCCCTCCAAGTCACTGGTGACACAAGCAAGATAAACGGGATCACCGTAACTACAATTTATCGGCAGAGGACCACCCAGAGTCTGGAACTGATCTTCTCTGCAGCCGCGGCCGTACAAAAAGGAGGCAGCAGCTCCTCTACAGAAGCGGAGATAATAGGAACTTCTTATAGTATCAACACAGAAGACCTCACGATTCCGGAATCCCACATCACAATTTGGGGCTCAGAAATTTCAAACCCCTCTGTAATAGGGGCGGGCATCAAGGGCACCGTCGTGCTGGCAAAATACAGGCTTTACTGGTGGGACGGTCTCATTTATCAAAAACTCAACGACGTTGCCTACGTAATCCTTGGGAAGCCCGATGAAGAGGACATGAGCCTACAGAAGTTCGTGGAGCATGGGTGGCCAAGCCAACATAGGGGTATTGGGGAGAGGACAATGTGGTTCGTCCACAGCTATTGGGAGCCAACGACCCACGAGAGCCAGCAGGGGGGATTGACAAAACTCGACGTGGATTTCGTGTCGTCCACCAACACGATTCCCCTCTTCTCAGCGTCGGCGGCAGTACTCGGAACCCTTGACTACAACAACATTGAAATTGCACCGTTCATCATGGCGATAGGAGTAGGGTTCAACACGGACAGAACACGGTTCTCGCTAATTCATCTTAACTTGCAACTAAAAGAGGAGTACAAAAACCAGTATGTAGACGGAACTTTCTATTCAAGTAAAGTCAAGTTCCAATATAAGGACAACAAGTACAGTCTGGCAGGTATGTACGGAGATATTTATATCCATAGCAGTGGAAGCCATCCACCATGCGACCCAAGAACGGGGATATGCCCCACTTCAGACAATTTAACAGGACAATAATCCACCAATCACCTCTCTTTCTTATTTGTCAGCTATTTTGTGACCCCCTTTATGTCCACGTGAACGAAGGCCCTGTCAACGTCCGCTATCCTTTCAATGCGCTCCCTCACTTCTTC
>DQUR01000135.1 GCA_015662175.1 Thermococcus paralvinellae
CGGTAGTGCTTTTGAAGGACAAAGAACCTTATAACTTCCGGGGAATATCTCTGCAAAAGCTCCCTTATCGTGACAAAGTTTCCCAGGCTTTTACTCATCTTTTCCCCCTTAACCATGACGAAACCCGTATGGAGCCAGTATCTAACCCATCTCTTTCCTGTGCATGCCTCCGTTTGAGCTATCTCGTTTTCATGGTGCGGGAAGATCAGGTCATTTCCGCCACCGTGAATATCGAATTGCTCCCCCAAATACTTGGTGCTCATTGTTGAACACTCAATGTGCCATCCTGGCCTCCCTTCCCCCCATGGTGAATCCCACTTTGGTTCCCCGGGCTTGGCTTTCTTCCAGAGAGCAAAATCCTCTGGGTTCCTCTTTCCCTCTCCAGGCTCAACCCTTGCTCCCTTCCTGAGCTCCTCAAGCTTTATCCCACTGAGCTTTCCATAATCTTTGAACTTTTGAACCTCGAAATAAACCCCATCACTCCCTTCGTATGCATAACCTTTTTCCTCAAGCTTCTCCACGAATTTGATGATGTCTTGGATATGCTCCGTAACCCTCGGATATATATCAGCCGGTTTAACCTTCAGGGCTTTCATGTCCTCGAGGAAATACTTCAAAAACTTTTCAGCCAGTTCCTTTGGATCTTCACCTGTCTCTTGAGCCCTTCTGATGATTTTGTCATCTATATCCGTAAAGTTCATGACCATCAAAACCGTATATCCCCTGTGCTCAAGGTATCTCCTTATAACGTCAAAGGCGATGTATGTTCTGGCATGGCCGAGATGAGTGTAATCATAAACAGTCGGACCACAAACGTACATCCTAACTTCCCCTTCTTTCAGGGGTTTGAATTCTTCCTTCTGTTTTGTAAGCGTGTTGTATATCTTCACCTTTGTCACCTGAAAAAAATTTTTGATCGGGCTTTATTAGACTATCGTTGGCGGCAAGTGCAAAGCTTAAAAACCCAGCTTCCCACTTTAAACCAGCTTAAAAAACAGGAGGTCATGCTCATGAAAGTGGCGAAGGGAGATGTTGTAAGGCTTCATTACATAGGAAGGGTCAAAGAAACCGGGGAGATCTTTGACACAACCTATGAGGAAGTTGCAAAGGAAGCTGGAATTTACAGTGAGAAGGGTATCTACGGCCCGGTGCCGATTGCAATTGGTGCTGGTCACGTTCTCAAAGGGCTTGATGAAAAGCTTGAGGGTCTTGAGGTCGGAAAGAAATACACAATTGAGATTCCTCCCGAGAAGGCCTTTGGAAAGCGCGATGCAAGACTAATAAAAACCTTTACCCTTGGTCAGTTTAGAAGGCAGGGGATTGTTCCATTCCCGGGGTTAGAGGTTGAAATAGAGACTGAAGATGGAAAGAAGCTGAAAGGAAAAGTTCTAAGTGTCTCAAGTGGAAGGGTTAGGGTTGATTTCAACCACCCACTGGCTGGAAAGACCGTTGTATATGATGTGGAAATTGTAGAAAAAATCGAGGATCCAATTGAAAAGGTTAAGGCTTTAATTGAGCTAAGGCTTCCGATGGTGGATCTTAGCAAAGTTAAAATCGAGGTCGGGGAGAAGGATGTCAAAGTTGACTTCAGGGATGTTGAGATTGACAGAAATACCTTTATCCTTGGGAAGATTATCCTTGAGAGCGACCTCAGGTTCATCGGCTACGAGCAGGTTGAGTTCAGGCCCACAATTGATGAACTTTTGAAGCCTCTGGAGGTTAAAGTTGAAGAGGAGACAGAGAAAGAAGTAAAAGAAGGGACAACTGAAAAAAGCAGGGAAGAGGAAGTAGAAGAAAAGGTCGAAGAGGTTAAAGAAGAAAACAAACTAACCGAGAGTGCAGAGAAGGAAAAGGCAGGGGAGACCAAAGCTGAAGAGGAAAAGGCAGAAGAAGAGGCCAAAGAGGAAGCCAAAGAATGAAAGTCTTCCTTTATTCAATTTCCCCTGTATTGTCATTAACTGGCGCCTAGATCAAATACGAATGGGCATTATATGATGCTCTGTTTTATGTGTTTTTACCCCTAATTGTAGCTCATCTGTTGGGGTTCAAGCCCAATGAATTGGGATTTAAGGTTGGTAAAAGGGAAGGATATGCTTGGGCTTGTATCCTTTTCTTGGTAACTTTACCGCTGAGCGTTTATGCATCCAGAATGGAGAGCTTCCGAAACTTTTACCCGATCTTCAGTTACTCTTTGGCTCTTAAAAGAGCTCTTAATTGGAATCATAATGTTTGCGCATAAAGCATTTTATAGAGGGATTTTGCTATTCCCCTTGGCAAAAAAGAATGAATGGCTTGGAATTCTGGCTCAAAACATTCCCTACACCTTAATTCACATAGGGAAGCCTCCTTTAGAAGTTCCATACTCATTTATAGCTGGAATAATCTTTGCAAAGATGGATTTAAAGAGCGAAAGCTTTCTGCCGGGCTTCTTTTTACACTGGATTGGCTCAGCCATCTTTGATGTCCTCTGCGTCATATCAGTTTAATCTCTATGTTTCCGTTTACTGTAGAGAGATTGACTGAATACTTTCCGGAGCCAAGTTGTGCACTAAGACTTTTAGGTCCAAATTTTCCCGTTAAAGCAATACCCTCAAAACCCTCCGCCGAAACCGTTCCATTTATTGTGCCTGCCAAAATTGTTGCATCGGTGTTTCTTGGGAGAGAAACTTTTACTGAACCGTTTACAGTTGAAATTTTCACGTCATTTCTTACTGCCCTCAACACAGCTTTTATTGGCCCATTTACGTTCCCAACTTTGCTAACTTCTACATTTTCGAGCTCAATTGACCCATTTACGCTTCCAATTTTGAGAACCCCAACAACATCTGAAATTGAGATTTTGCCGTTTACACTGTCAACTTCCTCTACCTCAACGGTTTTCGGAACGAAGATGTCAAAGTTAACCGAGCTTCCCCCCAGGCTGATACCAAAGGTTTTCTTATGCGTAGCCTCGATTTTTAGAAAATTTCCTTCCTTCTTAACTTTGATTTTTGGCTCTGGTGCAAGAAGCCCCCACTTTTTCTCCGCTCTCATTTTTATTGTATTCCCATCGTAGCCCTTCATCCTGATGTGTCCATTCACATTTCTGAGGACGAGCCTTAACCCATCGGTTATCCCATACTCCCTCTCAACAATTTCAATCATTCTGCTCACCACTACCATATTGCATGCTCAAAGGAAAAGTAATATATGGTCAGGAGTGAGCACTTTCCTTGCTGACCCTAACTGTCCCATAGCCCACAAAGAGCACCCTGTCGGGATCGAGGGCTTTAACGACCTCCGGTCTGTGGGTGATTATCACCGCAGTAATGCCGGCTTCACGAATTATCTCGCTGACCTTCTTTGCAACTCTCATTGCCGTAAGCGTATCAAGATGTGCGGCAAATTCGTCCATTAAGAGAAGGTTTGGCTTCTCTGCAAGTAGAGACGCTATCTTTGCCCTCTCCTTCTGTCCCGTGGAGAGCTCGCTGAATTTCGCCCTGTAGAGCACGGCATCACTCAAACCGGAGCGGTTTAGAACTTCAACGGCGGCGTTTAAATCCTTAATTTTTCTGTAAACGTGCTCCAGTATACTCTCACTTCCAAATTCCGGCTCAAATTCACCCGGGATCATGACCGAGACCCTAACGTTTTCCGGCACTTCAATCTCTCCACCTGTTGGTCTGTACTTCTCTTCCCAGTAACCTTTAGCCGCTCCAAGGATTAAGCGCAAAAGCGTTGTCTTTCCAGATCCGCTTGCTCCAACAACCACAACCAGCTCTTTTGGTTTGATTTCAAAGTTTAAATTCCTCAAAACGGGCCTCTGAATCACCCTGTGTCTAACTCCGAAAGCCCTCAAAAGCTCCTGAATTTCCTTCGGAAGGCCTTTTACGTTAAGCTCGCTCTCAAAGACTTTGCTTACGTTTTTAAAGACAGTTGAGCCTTTTAACGGCTCAACTTTTCCATAGCTTGGCCTCCACAGTTTCCCGTCTTTTGGAGCATATGGATCTTCCTTCAAAAATCTCTCAATGTATTCTTTGGCCTCTTCGCTCAGCGGGTAAAATAACACGGGTCTTCCACTTGCGGTCTCCCAGAGGAACTTGAAGCCAACCTTCTCGAAGAATGGATTATAACGAGCCATTTGAGCTATTGTCTCTACTATGTGCTTCCTCTTCCTCATCTCCGGAATTCTTCTTTCTTTGATCCACTCTAATGCAGCTTTAACGCTCAA
>DQUR01000224.1 GCA_015662175.1 Thermococcus paralvinellae
CTTCATGTGAACGCTTTCCCTTCTGGCAATCATGTTCTGGTATATTGACTCGGCTATGTATGGGGTAAAGGGTGCCATGAGCCTCAACAGAACGTCAAAGACCTTCCAGAGAGTCCAGTATGCAGCAAACTTATCCGGATCTTCCCCTTCAACCCAGAGCCTCTTCCTTATCAATCTCACATACCACCTGCTCAGATCCTCAACGACGAAGTCATAGATTCCTCTTGTAGCTTTTGTAAGATAGAACGTCTCTATTCCCTCTGTAACCGTTCCAATTAGGTTGTTGACCCTGCTTAAAATCCACTTGTCCTCTTCCCTGAGAGGTAGCTTCTCCGGGTTAACCTTCTCTGGTTCAAACTTATCGAGGCTCATGTAAGTTGCCGCAAGTATGTAGACGTTCCAGAGTATGTTGAGCATGCGCTTAACCTGGGCCAATCCCTTCCAGCTGAATCTCAAGTTCTCCCAGGGGGTTGTTGCCCAGAGCATGTAAAAGCGGAAAGCATCTCTTCCCTCTTTCTGCACAACTTCCTCCGGTCTTATTATGTTTCCAAGGCTTTTGCTCATCTTGTCCCCTTTTTCATCGAGGACATAACCGTGCATTGCAACATGTCTGTAGGGAACGGTATCAAAAGCGATTACGGAGGCGGCCTGCTGGGAGTAGAACCACTTTGTAACCTGGTCCTCACCCTCAACTATGAAGTCAGCGGGCCAGAGCTTCTCAAACAGCTCTTTCTCCCTTGGGTAGCCAAGGGAAGCCCATGAAGCAATTCCGCTGTCAAACCACACATCAAGGACGTCTTTTACACGCCTCATTTCTTTGCCGTTCACCCTTATTATGAAGGCATCAACGTAAGGTCTGTGCAGATCCTCCGGGCCAAGCTTCTCCTCTATGACCTTGAGTTTTTCTTCATGGCTCTCTGGAAGCTCAATCCTCTCACCGTTCACTTCAAGGGCAACTGCTAATTCAACAAGCTCTCTAAAGCTGCCCACAATGTATATCTCTCCGTCATCGCTTTGCCATATTGGCAATGGTATTCCCCAGTACCTCTGCCTGCTGATGACCCAGTCCCCGCTGTCTCTGACACCGTTGTCAAACCTTATCTTGACCCAATCTGGATACCACGTAACTTTCTCATCATTTTCTTTGATTATCTGGTCCTTCACTTTGCTGACCTTAAGGAACCACTGCTCTGTTGCCCTAAATATGAGAGGAGTCTTACATCTCCAGCAGTGTGGATACTTGTGCTCTATGGTTCCAGCTTTCACGAGAAGACCTTTCTCTTTGAGATACTCTATTATCTCTGGGTCTGCATCCTTGACGTAAATGCCCCTCCACTTACCTTCCACGTATCTCCCCTGGTCGTCAAGTGGGGAATACACCGGAAGGCCGTACTTCCTTCCAATCTCAAAGTCCTCCTCACCGTGGCCTGGCGCAGTGTGAACCAATCCTGTTCCCTCTCCAAGTGTCACGAAATCACCGAGGATTACACGGTGGGCCCACTCGTACCTCTCGCGGAACTCCTTCTGCCTTGGATACTCCTCGAGGAATATGTGGATGTATCTAAGGCCCTCAAGGTCTTTTCCTTTGAATTCCTCAACGATTTCTCCCTTAATTCCTATCTCCTCAAGAACTTTATCCACAAGTGCCTTTGCAATATACCAGTACTCCTCTTTTCCGTCAAGCTCTACCCTAACCTTAACGTAATCGTACTCCGGACGAACTGTAACCGCTAGATTGGCCGGCAAAGTCCATGGTGTGGTCGTCCAGATCAGGAGATACTCGTTTTTTCTATTTTCAAGCGGAAACTTGACGTATATGCTCGGGTCCTCCCTTATCTTATACTCGCCCCTGACTTCATGCTCAGCCAGAGCCGTCTCACACCTTGGACACCAGTGGAGAACCCTCATGTCCTTCTCAAGCAGACCCTTTTCCCAGGCCTTTCTAAGGGTAAACCAAGCTGATTCAATGTATTCATTCTTTATTGTCATGTATGGATCATCCCAGTCCATCCAAACGCCGAGCATCTTAAACTGCTCGGTCATTATCTTGAGGTTTCTGAGTGCAAACTCCCTGCACTTCTTTATGAAGTTATCAACGCCAATCTTTTCTTCTATGTCCTTCTTTGTCTTCAGTCCCAAAGCCTGCTCAACTTTAACCTCAATTGGAAGGCCATGCATGTCAAAACCTGGCTGTCTTCTTACGTTGTAGCCCTGCATGGTTCTGAATCTTATTATCATGTCCTTGATTATCTTGTTCCAGGCTGTGCCAAGGTGTATCGCACCGCTAACGTAGGGTGGCCCATCCAAAAAGTAGTACTTTGGACCACTGGCTCTGCTCTGCTTTACTTTTTCGTATATGCTGTTTTCAGCCCAGAACTTTTCCATCTTTTCTTCCAATAGCTGGGCGTTGTATTCCCTAACCTCTGGTTCCCTTACCATGGTAAAAACCTCCCAATAGAACAGACTAAGCCAACAGAAAAGCCCAAGTTATCGTGGGCAGAATGCTGGGTGAAGGATAAATAAATCCCCCCTCATGGACATCGCACCATTTTTGTGGAACTTTACTTATAAGCTTTTTGGAAAGTTGTCTGTTGCTCCTGAAGAAGTGGGAAAGTATAAAAATATCTAAGCACTATCTTCTGCTTTTCTCTCTTCCTCTGGCTCACCTTTTCTTCTGCTCTCATTCTTGATAATTTGAATCACGTAATCAATGAACTTTCTAACTTCCTCAAGTTCTTCATCTGGTATGTCTTGGATTTTCTTATTTTTGGTCTTGTAGGTGAGGAGTTTAAGCAAAGCCAGTCTTCCCAAAGCAGTTTTTGTGCTTATCTCTCCTTCCTTCCAATCCCTCCAGATTGCATTGGCTATACCATAGAACTCTGGTATACTGTCCAATCCTGGATCACCATAGTCAATAACCTCTTTTCCTAGGTACTTGTATCGTTTTTTCTTTTCTTCTTCTGCAAACTCCTTAGTTCTCTCCTTAATATATTGGTACACCATACATTACCACCTCCGCTGTAAAATTTGGTCTAAAAGTTTATTAACTTTTTGTTGCTAAAAATTTGGCTCAGATAAGCTTTATAAGGAACATTTTAGATTTGCATCTAAACATTAATATGGCGGTGGGAATACATGATTGAAGTGCTTAAACTACTCATAACATTCGCCTTTGTAATAATCCTCATCCGGCTAAGGGTTCACGTGGGAATTTCAATCTTTGCCGGCTCAATTCTACAGGGAACCCTCTTCGGATTAACCCCAGAAGGGCTTATCAAGGCGTTTTACTATTCTTCAATTTCGTGGCAAACTGTCAGGCTTATTTTAATAATTGCATTCGTGATGTCCTTAACTTCAGTTTTCTCCCAAATCGGGTATCTAAAAGACATGGAGAATGCTATCAAAGAGCTTTTTCCCAGGGCAAAGTACTCCTTGGCTATGCTCCCAGCGTTAATAGGTTTAATGCCAATGCCAGCCGGTGCTCTGGTTTCAGCCCCAATGATTGAGAAAGTAGCTGATAAGCTCAACCTAAAGCCTGAAGAAAAAACCGTTATAAACTACTGGTTCAGGCATGTCTGGGAGTTCTCCTGGCCTATGTATCAGGCGATAATAATTGCCTCGACAGTCTTAGGCCTAACCGTCAGGGAGTTCAGCACCAAGATGTTCCCGTTAACAGTTCTCATGATCCTCATTGGATACCTCCTATTTCTACGCCCAATTAAAGATGAAAGCATTGAAAAGGGGAACAGGAAGAAGGGGATAAAGCTTCTGCTAAAGGCTACGTATCCAATTTTAGTGATAATTTTGATTTCCATTGTGTTGGGCTATGATATGGTCTATGGCGCATTTGCAGGCTTAGTATCGGCATTAATACCCCACTTCAAGAAGCTCAGCAAAAAGGAAATCATCAAGCACGGTTTTCAACCCGGGATAATATTTCTCCTTCTATCCGTAATGTACTTCAAACATCTATTAGAGATCACCAACGCGGTTGAGGCACTGCCCAAAGCTATCCTTGAGCTTAAGTTGCCGGTAATTTTTGTCATAACATTAACTCCCTTCATCGTTGGTTTGATGACGGGAATAAGCTTTGCATATGTTGGAATGGCATTTCCGCTTTTACTCCCTTTTTTCACGGGCTTTGATAAGGTTGCCCTCGCGTATCTCAGCGGTTACATGGGAATGCTATTCAGTCCTGTTCATCTCTGCTTAGTTTTCTCGGCTGAATACTACAAAGCGGAATTGGGAAAAGTCTACAAAGAGCTCTTAGCTCCTGGAGCGATTTTGTTCCTCTTGGGAGTGATGTACACGGCTTTGCTGAGGTGAAGCCTGTACAGAGCAATCGGTTCATTCGTGGAGATTATAAACAGGTATTTTACGTGATGCATCCACAGTAAATAGCCAGGAAATTGTAATAATCGACTGTCTCGAATTC
>DQUR01000225.1 GCA_015662175.1 Thermococcus paralvinellae
AAAGCGGAAAAGAGGATTAATAGACTGCTTAAAAAGTATTACGCCCGGAGGAAGAATAGAATTGAGGACTTCCTCAACAAGCTTGTGGTTCAGCTGTCTAGAGAATTTCTCAATACTGTTTTTGTTTTCGAGGACTTGAACAAGCTCAAGATGTTCAACGGCTCAAAGAAGTTTAACCGAAAATTATCCCGCTCAACTTGGAGTAAAATCATTCAGAATCTCTCTTATCGTGTTAAAATCAAGCTTGTGAATCCCGCTTATACTTCCTCCACCTGCCCGAGATGTGGGAGTAAGCTAAAGTCCCGAAAGGGGCTGGTGGAGTGTAATAACTGTGGTTTTATTGGTGATAGGCAGTTTGTTGGTGCTTTTAACATCTTCGTGCGGGGACTTGGGGTCGCCCTTAGAGGGGCTGAGGTTGATGATATGCTCTCCTATGAACCCAGAGGGGAGCTGAAACTGATGAAGCCCAAGTCCGTCGTGAGAGTTGATTTGAACGGTAGGGCATTTGCTCACGTTCCTACCTGAAAACTCACGACGGACAGACCCCTAGTGATGTTACTGAATGGCTTCAGAAAATAATAGCGAATCCCTTTCAATATGGAGAAATAAGTCGCAACTTACATGGATGTGAAGGGATCGTTAGGAAAGTTAGAGAGTCCGCTGCCCAAAGTCTGCTTTACTGAGAGAGGTTGTTTAAGAAAGAGAAGGCTAAAATGCTTAGGCCTGGAGATTTAAATCTGAGTGATGAATTGAAATGGGATGGGTTGGCTGAGAGCTCGCTGGAACCCTTCCACCGTGAGCAATGGGAGGTCTTATAAACCTCCCGCCTAACTCAATAGTTGGTGATGGGATGTGTTTGGAAAGCTCAAAGAAAAGTTAAGCTCATTTGTTAACAAGGTTGCTCAAACCGAGATAAAAGAGAAAGATGTTGAAGAGGCCCTGTGGGACTTGGAGCTGGAGCTTTTAGAGGCGGATGTGGCATTAGAGGTTGTTGAAGAGCTTAAGGAAAAAATCAAACAGCAACTGGTTGGCCAGAAAGTCAAGGTTGGAACGGATAAGAGAAAAATCGTTGAAAATGCCGTAAGAAACGCTGTTCTTGAAGTCCTCGCACCCGAGAAAAAAATCAATCTAATTGAGATGATAAAATCAAAGAAGGAAAAGCCCTTCGTTATAGTGTTCGTTGGGTTCAATGGCTCAGGAAAGACCACAACGATAGCCAAGCTCGCCCATTGGCTCAAGAAACATGGTCTGAGTGTGGTGATAGCGGCAAGCGATACATTTAGAGCTGGAGCGATTGAACAGGTGGAGGAGCATGCAAAGAGGGTGGGGGTTAGGGTAATTAAACACCGCTATGGTGCTGATCCAGCTGCCGTGGCTTATGATGCAATTCAGCATGCAAAAGCGAGGGGCATCGATGTTGTTTTGGTTGATACCGCCGGGAGGAATGAACTGAACAGAAACCTCATGGATGAGATGAAGAAAATTGTCAGGGTTACAAAGCCCGACCTGGTTATTTTCGTTGGAGATGCCCTATCTGGAAATGCAATAATTGGGCAGGCAAGACAGTTTAATGAGGCAGTAAGAATCGATGGGGTGATCCTTACAAAGCTTGATGCAGATGCTAGGGGCGGTGCGGCATTGAGCATAAGCCACGCAATTAGAACACCCATCCTCTTTGTGGGCATTGGACAGGGTTATGATGACCTAAAAGAGTTCGATGAAAGATGGATGATTGAGAAAATCTTCGGAGAGTAAATTTAACTTATGTCCAATTTTATGCATGCAAAAATTTTTAAAGTCTCTCATCTATGTCTCTGTGGAAAATTTTTGCAAGGTTCTGCCATATAATCACTGGAGGTGATGCTCATGGCCAGACCAAAAAGGGATAACAGGAAAGTTGAAGGTGAGGAGGTTATTAGGGTTCCCCTCCCAGAAGGGAACCAGATCTTCGGAGTTGTTGAGCAGGCTTTAGGAGCTGGATGGATGGACGTCAGATGTGAGGATGGAAAAGTCAGGAGATGCAGAATTCCGGGGAGGCTTAAGAGGAGGATGTGGATCAAGGTTGGAGACGTGGTAATAGTTCAGCCCTGGCCCGTTCAAACTGACAAGAGGGCCGATATCATATACAGATACACGAAAACCCAGGTTGACTGGCTCATAAGGAAAGGAAAGATAAGTCAGGAGTTTTTAACCGGCGGATTAATGCTGTGATGCTCCATGGAGAGGTTTGATAGGGAGATCGCAGAGATCCTCGGACTGGATGAGCGTAGAGAGAAAGACACAGAACTGTTCAAAGTTTTCAGTGAGGTATTTGACAAAACAACCGTTGAGACCTTAAGCTATTTTCACAGGAGGGGCAAGATAGGGCAGCTACTGGGAGTGATCTCAACGGGTAAGGAGGCAAATGTTTTCGCGGGAATTGATGGTGAGGGCAACAGAATAGCGGTTAAAATTTACCGCACCTATACAACAGAGTTCAGAAGGATCTGGGAGTATTTGGCTGCAGATCCAAGAATTGGTTATCTTCCAAAGGACATAAGAAAGCTCATCTTTGTCTGGACGCGAAGGGAGTTTAAAAATCTTCAGAGGGCTATGAAATATGCAGTTAGAGCGCCGGAGCCAATTGCCTTCCGCAACAATGTTCTGATAATGGAGTTCATTGGAAACGAAACCCCAGCTCCACGTTTGAAAGACGTGGAAAAGGCTTTAGAAAAAAAGGACTTTGAGGAGCTTTATGAGTTTTCAATGAATGCAATAGAGAGGCTCTGGAAAAGGGGAGACATGGTCCATGGTGATTTGAGCGAATACAACATTCTGATCTGGGAAAAACCTGTGATAATCGACTGGTCCCAGGCAACTGTGAAGAGAAACAGGATGAGCCTAACCCTACTGTACCGCGACTTAAGGAATATCATCAATTACTTCGGCAGAAAAGGTGTTGCCGTTGATGACGTTGAGGAGAAGTTCAAAGAGCTGAGTGGTGATTAGTATGGAGGAAGAGTTTGATAAATTGCTCAAGAAGTATGAACATGTCGACAAAGAGGGTGAGGGGAAGGATCAGCTTATAGATTATGAAGCATTCGGTGAGCAGGAAGAATTTGTGAGGATCCCAAAGGAGAGGATTGGTGTCCTCATTGGAAGGAAAGGCTCAACCAAGAAGAAGATCGAGGAGATTACAAAGACCAGAATGGAGGTGGACAGCGAAACCGGTGAGGTATTCATAAGCTCAACCGAAAAGACCGACGATCCATTAGCTGTCTGGAAAGCGAGGGATGTTGTAATGGCCATCGGAAGGGGGTTTTCTCCGGAGAGGGCATTCCGGCTGTTCAACGAGGGTGAGGTTCTTGAGATAATCAATCTGAGTGACATAATCATTGGAAACGAAAAGAACGCCCTGCCAAGAATTAGGGGTAGAATAATCGGCAGAAAAGGAAGGACAAGGGAGATCATTGAGGAAATGAGCGGTGCCGATATTAGTGTTTACGGCAAAACGGTCGCCATCATTGGGAACCCCATTCAGGTTGAGATTGCCAAGACCGCCATAGAAAAACTGGCCAGGGGTTCCCCACACGGAACTGTGTACAAGTACCTCGAAAGGAGAAAGAAAGATTTAGAGCTTGAGGGAGGCGTTTATTATGGCGAAGGCTAAGGAGCTCTTTAAAGAGTTTAAAATCCAGAGTGTCAGCGAATTCTTTAGAAGGAACGCCGCAATGTTAGGTTACACCGGAAAGGTTCGCTCACTTACAACAGTTGTTCACGAGGCTGTCACGAATTCTCTGGATGCATGTGAGGAGGCAGGGATTTTGCCCTATGTGAGGGTTGAAATGGAAGAGCTTGGAAAGGAACATTACAAAGTAATCGTTGAGGACAACGGCCCGGGAATACCCGAGAAATTCATAACCCACGTTTTTGGAAAGATGCTTGCCGGCACAAAGGCTCACCGAAATATTCAAAGCAGGGGTCAGCAGGGTATCGGTATCAGCGGGGCGGTGATGTTTGCCCAGATTACAAGCGGAAAGGCAACGCGCGTGATAACATCAACGGGTAGCGATGAGATAATTGAGGCCTGGGTCAAGATCGATGTTGGTAAGAATGAGGGCAAAATTGTCAAAAAGATCAAGCACCCAAATCCAACGGGCTGGAGGGGAACGAGGATAGAGCTCGAGGTTAAGAACGTAAAATATGTCCGCTCCAAGCAGGGAGTCTTCTGGTATCTAAAGTTAACGGCCATCGCCAACCCTCACGCTCACATTGAGTTAATTGAGCCGGATGGAAAGCTCATTGTCTTTCCACGCTCAAGTGAGGAAATCCCAAAGCCTCCCCTTGAGATGAAGCCACATCCAAAGGGAGTCATGACAGATGACGTCTATAGAATGGCAAAGACAACAAGGAAGAACACCGTAAAGAGATTTTTGATTTCCGAGTTCTCAAGAATCAGCGAGAAGAAGGTGGAGGAGCTCATCAAGTACATAGCGGCAATCAGGCTCATTAACAGCGAAGAAGACAGAAGAATAAAGGAGGAGCTCTTTGAGAGATTAGCTAAAGGAGAAGTGGATCTGATTTTGAAAAGCTATGGGAGGAGGGCAAAGAAAGTTCTTAGAGAGGTTCAAAAGCTCATGGATAAACCCCCAGAGAAACTCAGCTGGCACGAGGCTGAGGAGATAGTTGAGGC
>DQUR01000257.1 GCA_015662175.1 Thermococcus paralvinellae
ATCGCATATTTTGAGTTGAGCTCACCGATGAAGAGGGCATAAAACGGTGTATAGTTCAGGGAATAAACCTGGATGAATAGGATCATAACAACAGCGAAAATCCCTGCTATGCCAGTGTTCAGGTCCTTCATGGCCTTAATTTTCCTTTCCCTGTCCCCTTTGACCATTATTCCATCGGCGAAGTCGGCGAGCCCATCAAGGTGAAGCAGGCCTATAGTAAAATAGAGGAACAAAATGGCGATTACATTCTTGAGTGGAATGTTAAAGTATAGAACAAGCGTGGATAAGGCTGAAGTGATAACCGCCAGAAGGGGAAATGCCCAGACTTCTCGCCTCGCTTTTTCAAAGTCTCCATGCAATGGAATCCTTGTCATGAAGGGTATGAGATTTCTCATTGAATCACCTCGGCTAATTAACCCAATGTTAAAAAGGCTTAAAAATTCTCCTCCCAACCATTGTACAATGAAGAAGGAACACTATCGAATATTGCTCATCGTTGTTTTGATTCTCACCTTCATTTACACACTCGGCTTAGCTGGAATTTTGCCTTTTATGGTTAGCTATTACATCACGATATTCATGATCTTTCTGTTTCTTTTCCTTCGTTGGGAGTCTCGGCTGAATCGAAATTCATAGGCTCGAAGAGTTTTGTCATGCAACCGGCTATAAACCCGCCAATCGCATCGTCCAAAAAAGGCGGTAGCTCTTTCAATATACCGGGCTTTTTGGTGTCATAGTGGAAGAAGTTAAACAGTGCAAGCTTTCCGCCGATGTATTCCGCAATATCGATGCCAATTAGTTCATCTGCAACTAAACCAACCGGGTCTCCATTAACCTTAAAATTCTCCTCAAGGAGCAATGCAGCCATGAGAAGGGCTTGAACATTGACATCCTTGAGATAGTGGAGCATCAGGGACTTAAGCTTTTTCCTGACCTCTTCAGCATCATCCCCAATGTAAAGCTCCATAGCAGTATCGAGCATCTTTTCAAGGGTTATTCCCCTCTGCTCAAGCTTTTCAACCACTTTTCCATCAGTGCAAACCTCAATCATCCCCCTCACTCCAGCTGGTTTTCCAACAGGACTAACATCGCTCAAACTAAGCCCTCCAATTTGACCCGTTCAGATTGCCCTTAGCTCTTATCATGGTTCCTCCACAGAAGGGACATTTTTTCGTTTCCATGGGATCACCCAAAATTATTGAACAGCTAAGATGTTTTATCCTTTGCGTAGGTAAGGCCCAAAGATTAAAAGGACAAAATATCCAGAGGATAGAACATGGAGCATCTGTGGATGTTCGTGCTCGCAATTATCTGGGACTTAACCCTGGGTGAGCCCCCCATTTTTCTTCACCCCACGGTGTGGTTTGGTAAGCTAATCGACTTTTTCGATAGGCATTACATAAGAAAAAACCCGGCTTTAGATTTTGTTGCAGGAGCCTTTGCTTCCCTATTTGTGAGCGGATTTGCTTTTGCCCTCTCAAGGCTTCCTGGGTTTTTATCTGAATGGGGATTTGCTTTGGCCGTTTATCTCCTGAAGAGCTCATTTGCTATCAAAAGCCTTGCCCAGCACGTGAAAAATACGATAAGGGAGGATATTGCGGAGCAGAGGAGATATGTCAGCTGGATTGTAAGCAGGGATGTATCAAAGTTGGATAGACCTCATTTGAATTCAGCGGCAATTGAGAGCTTAGCCGAGAACATAACTGATAGTGTAGTTGCTCCCCTATTCTATTACACCCTCTTTGGGCTGAGTGGTGCTTTAGTTTATAGAGCCGTAAACACCCTTGATGCCATGATCGGATACAAAAATGAACGCCATCTTTATTTTGGCAAGTTTGCGGCTCGTCTGGATGATTTGCTTAATTTCCTCCCCTCAAGAATTACCGTTCTTCTGTTTTTGCCCTTCAATCCAGGGAAGGTTATAAAGTACTGGAGGAAGGCAAAGTTTAAGATAAACGCCGATAAGCCGATATCAGCTATGAGTGCCGTTTTAGGGGTCTGGCTCGAGAAAGAAGGCGTTTACAGATTTGAGGGAAGGGAACCAATGCTGGAAGACATTGGGAGGGCATTAAGAATCTACTGGATCGTTGTTGGAGAGTGGATCTTAGTATGCTCAATGATACTCCTCCGGGGGTGTTTAAATGATTAAAACGCTTAAAATGCTTAAACCGGTTGAATTCAAAGCCCGGCACGGCGGTGCAAGAGAAGAAGGACTATTAGATTTTTCCGCCTCTCTGAATCCTTACCTTCCAGAATGGGTGGATGAGATGTTTGAACGTGCCAAGGTCTTAGGCAATCGCTACGTTTACTGGGAAAAGCTTGAGGGAGAGCTGTCCAATTTGATCGGTGAAAACGTAACGGTTACAGCGGGAATCACTGAGGCACTCTATCTAATCGGTATCCTCACGATGAAAGGAAGAGGGAAGGCAATTATCCCAAAGCACACTTATGAGGAGTATGAAAGAATTGCGAGGATTTTTGATGCCGAGGTTATCAAAGCTCCAAATGATCCGGAAAAGCTGGCTGAATTTGTTGAAGGAAAAAGCATTGTCTTCTTTTGCAATCCAAATAACCCGGACGGCAGATTCTATCCACCAAAGAAACTTAAGCCTTTAATTCAGGCGGTGGAGGATACAAATTCACTTCTCGTCCTTGATGAAGCGTTCATAGATTTCGTTAAAGATGCCAAGAGCCCAGAGGGGGAGAACATTGTAAAGCTGAGAACGTTTACAAAAAACTACGGTCTCCCCGGAATACGGGTGGGTTACATCATTGGTTTCAGTGAGGTTTTTAAAAGCGTCAGAATGCCCTGGAGCATTGGCTCAACAGGTTATGCCTTTCTGGAGTTCGTTATCAGAGACGAATTCCAACACTTAAAGAAAACAATGCCGCTGATATGGAGCGAAAAAGAAAGAATAGAAAAGGCCCTCAATGTCAAAAGTGATGCCAACTTCTTCATAAAAAATGTTGGGGATGCAAAAAGAGCGGTTGAGTTCTTCAAAAAGAGAAGAATAGCGGTTAGGGATTGCACCTCTTTTGGTCTGCCAGAATACATCCGCTTCAGTGTGAGAAAAAGAGAAGAGAACGAAAGGCTGATAGAGGCCTTCAGAGAATTCTTCCAATGCTCTCCATAGCGGTGGAGAAAATCCTCTCCCTTGCAATCTTTTCTGCAGTTCTCCTCTTTATTTCGTCTTCAACTTCTTCTGGCCATCTGAAGTTTCCGCTGGACACATTTCACTGCACGCGGGCTCAAGCCTACCTTCCTTCTGTCGGTACACTTAGGCATAGTTGCCTAAGAGGTTTCCAAGGCTATTGAGCTTATTAGGAAGATTGCCCACTCCTGAGCTTATACCTCACCAAATACCTCCCCCTCTCAAATTCTTCCTCGCTCTCTAGGACTTCAACTGGCTCAACATCCAATCCAAACTTC
>DQUR01000020.1 GCA_015662175.1 Thermococcus paralvinellae
ACATCCTCAATGCCCCTTCCATGAACAATCAGGAAGTCCCTACCGTGCAGGTTGATGACGGCTGGGTTGCTTATGATCACCGCGTTCTTTAAATCATAGAGTGGTTTTGCATACTCCCTGTAAAATTCTGGCTGAGGGAGCGCAGGCCTTGCAGCATCGTGGTTACCCGGCCCGATGAACATGGTTATATGCTCCGGGACGTTTGCCAGAAGGTTTGCCAGAGCTTCATACTGATCGAATATATCCGGAATTGAGAGCTCACTGTACTGGCCCGGGTATATTCCTATTCCATCAACAACATCTCCAGCAATTATCATGTACTTTATTCTGCTCACAATTTCTTCCTCCTCTTTGCTCTCAACGTTGCCGTTGAGCCATTCAAGGAACTTCATGAATGCCTTTTCACAGAATTTTGCACTTCCCACGTGAATATCACTGATCAGAACGGCATAAACCTTTTCCTCGAGGGGTGGCTTTTCCCGCTTGTAGAGTGGGACATCGGGCAAGTAAAGTTTGTTTGCAAATAAAATCCCGCGCTTTGAATAATGCCCTCTAAAGGCAACGACACTATCTGGCAGAACTTCAAAAGCCTTCTTGTAATCCTCGCTATCCTTTCCCAGGAACACCTTGACAACACCACTCATGTCCTCCACTTCAAAAACAAAGCCCTTTTTGGTTTCCCTTTTTGAGCTGACAAGGCCAATAATTGTGACTTCTTCCTCTGGGTTAATATAACTCAGCTTTCCTATATCCACAATCCCACTAACCTCAGGATTCTCCCTTAAAATTCTTCTTAATTTTTTAAGTCTGCTTTTGAAGTAGTTTTCATAAACCTTAACTATAATCTCCCCTTCCTTACCATTTGCATCCTTGGCTTTTGGAGGCTTTAATTTAACTTTCCTTACGTCGAATTTGATTTCATACTCAGCCTTTATTTTTTTAGCGATGAATTCAAAGCTTTCATTTGGCTCAATCCTGAAGTTCTCGTAAATTGAATATGCCCTCTTTTCTTCAGCAGGAATTTCTTCCCCTTCCAGCGGAACCAAGATCCCGTAATCACCATAAACTGCCTTCACCCTAACACCATTCTCTTCATTACCGTTGCCGTACTCCTCAACGCCGAGAGTTCCAGTGGAAATAAAACTCTGTCCCCCCTCAATTGTTGGTTCTTCCTCCATAATTTCCCCAGAAATAGTCTCAGAAACGGTATTCTTAACGGGAGTTCCAGTGGAAATAAATGTTCTTTCTTCTGAAGGTATTTCTTGAGTTTCAGCCATTATTTCAGTTTGAACAGAATTTTGATGTTGAATCTCGGCAGTTTCTAAAAGCTCAGATGTTGTTTCACCGTTTATGGTCATCTGAGCAGAGATTTCATCTGAACCTTTGGAAGTGCCAATTTCCATTGGAAGCTCAGATATAGATGCCCCCTTGTTTTCCACTGGAGCCTTTGGGGGACATTTCGTGAAAGTTTCCAATAATATCCCCTTAACCCCGAGAAACTCTTTGGCAAGCGTTTCATCAATCACAAACGTGCTTTTAGCCCGTGCAAATTTCACAAGCTCTGCCAAGGTGAAGTTCTTCTTATAGTGTTCCGAGAGGATAAAGTAGGCCGGTGGTGTAATGAGATAGCGATTGGAAAGCAGATCCCTCACCAACTCACCCATCAAAACAACCTCCTTTGAATTGCAATGTTTACAGGGAGGAGCGGCTGAAGGGAGTAATCAAAGCGATAGATATTCTTAACCTTATATGGTGTAACGTTCAGCCTTATTTCCTTTGTCCTTCCATACCTCCCCTTGCTAACAACTTTGGCATTGATGATCCCCAACATGTCAAGCTCGTTTATTAGATCACTGATCCTCCGCTGGGTTAGGGGCTCAACGTCCATATAGTCACAGAGCTCTTTATACACAGCATAGACATCTCCCGTATTTGCAGGCAGGTCACCATTCTCATCAAGGAGTACTATGGAGTAAAGGAGAATCTTTGAATGCAGGGGGAGGGTTTTAATAACCTCCTCCATGGTATCCTGCTCAATCTTTTCCTGAGCTTTCCAGACATGTTTCTCTGTAACTTTTGATGCCCCCTCCCTCTCGGCAATTTCACCACTGACTCTAAGCAAATCCAAAGCCCTTCTGGCATCACCATGTTCCCTTGCTGCCAAAGCGGCGCAGAGCGGGACGACGGCATCATCCAGAACATCTGGATAAAAGGCCTCCCGAGCCCTTTGCATTAAAATATCCCTCAGCTGGTTTGCATCATATGGTGGAAAAACTACCTCCTCTTCACTGAGGCTTGAAAGGACCCTCGGGTCAAGATACTCTTTAAACTTCAAATCATTTGAAATTCCTATAACACTAACCTTTGCATTATTCAATTCAGTGTTTATACGGGTCAGGCTGTAAAGGATGTCGTCCCCACTTTTCTTGATTAATTTATCGATTTCATCAAGGACTATTATCACGAATCTCTCCCTCGCATCGATAACATCCTTAAGCTTTTTATAAACCTCATCGGTAGGCCACCCAACCAATGGGACTTCAAAACCACTCTCATGCTTGAAATAATTTACGATATTAGCTAAAACCCTATACTGGGTATCGACGATTTCACAGTTAAGATATATAACATCCACTGGAATCCCATACCTCTGAGAAATTTTTTTCAACTCCTCCGTAACGAATTTTACAGTAACGGTTTTACCGGTGCCTGTTTTCCCATATACAAACACATTGGAAGGAGTCTCACCCCTCAGCACAGGAACCAGAATGTGAGCCAACGTCTCTATCTGTTCCCTTCTGTGAGGTAATTCTTTGGGGGTATAACTGTGTCTAAGCACTTCTTTATTCTTGAAAATTCTGCGTGCCTTTAGGTACTTTTCAAAGATTGAATCAAGATATGTCTGTTCCTTCCTTTCCATCATCGACCCTCCACTGGAAATATATCAGATGGTTCTGGAAATGTTTCCTATTTTGAAAGCATATTTTAACATTTAGTTACATAATTTATCAACTAATGTAACATAATATTCCAATAAAACCCATGAAGCCATCAGCGTTAGTATTAGCTCCACAGGAAACATAAGATGCAGAGGAAACAATAGGATGGTATCATATAGAGTATATATGTTTTATTGGGCAAGTTAGTGTAAATGTTCTGGGAATAAATTAAAACCCAATTCCACAATTCTACATTTGGATGTCAATAAACATCGAGTCTATAGGTGAACTCAGAGCTTCATCTATAAACCCCTCAGCTCCTTTAGGTAATCTAATTTACAATTACAATCAAACTTTCAAAGACAGTTAGTACAAGACCTTCTTCCAAATCCAATTACCTAACAAGTTCGTTAACTCCCAAGAATAGCTGCCAGTGCATCATTAAATTCAGCCTTTCCAGAGTTTTTATCTGAATCCACTCTCTTTTTTAGCCTCTTTTCAGGGGCAGGGCTATCGTTTCTACCCTCAAGATATCTCCACAGGAAATCACCAACAAATTAAAATACTATCGTCCACTGGAAAGGCCGAGGTATGTGCACATCAATGTACACCGGAAGGTGATATTTGTAAAGGCTAAAAATACTACCATCCACAATTTCGTCTGGAGCGAAATTGAACATAAATGTTCACAAAATCATGTTCATCAATGAAAATATCTGGGCATAATATTAAACAAGAAAATTTGACAAACAGCTAAAAGTTAAATAGAGTATTGAACCCCCAGAGTTTTATTTCCACTGGAACCAGGCGCAAACACCCTACCTGTGTTTTATTTTTGGTGATAAACACTCCCATTGTTTATTGTCTCTGTAGTATATAAACTTATCTATGAACACTGTTCAAAAATTAGGTCAATAACAGTCCAAGAGATGAAAAAAGTCGGGAAATGTATTTAAAATAAATAAACAAATGATCAATTCCCTATGTAAAAACCTTTTTCGAACTTTTTGACACAATTATCCCGTATAGAGCATTTTCATATCCCGAAACCAGGTTCCAGTGGAAATGAAACTCTGGGGGGCTATTTCGATAGCCATCTTAAGGGACCTTTATTTCCTGTGGAAATGTTTCGTGTGTAGAGGGCAACGATAATCACCTGACTTTTGATGGCTATAAACTAACCATAAATCAAAAGAATCATTACAGTTCCTTTTTCTCAACTATCGCCTTTTTCATTGCCGAGATCATTTTGCCCATTCCCCCAAGTCCCTGGAGAGGGGCAACGATTTTCTTCCCCTTAAACACTTTTTTGACTGTATTCACGTAATATCTTCCAGCTATAACAACTATATCTCATCGTACTTCATCAGTCCTTTTTGTTCGGCTTGCCTTCTCAGTTCTTCTATAGTGATGGGATCTGTCGATGGATCATTGAATGTTACGTTGTAGTTTCCCGGTATCACTTCATCTGGAAAAAGGAAACCGTATTTAGCGGAGAGAATAACGTAGGTTCCTGGATAGAACTTTTCTGCATACTCTATACACGTCTTTACAAAGGGGCCAATGTAGGTATCTTTTGCCTTTGTAGGGCCGGCATTTGGGTATTTATCCCAGATCTTTAAACTGCCACATGGAACTACACACAACCTCATCTTAAGACCTCCACAAGTTCTCTACCTATATTTTCAAGTCCAAATTCTGAGAAGTACTCTATAATTTCATCTCTGTCAAGTGTACCGATCTGCCAGATTAGAGAGTCGAGATGGATCATATTTATATCAACTCTCGTTTTCAACTCCTCCAGAACAGCACTCCAGAAATTTCTAATGTCGTCATCATTTTTAAATTCAACCCCAAGTCTTTTCGTAAACTCCTTAACCTTGTAATCAACGGGAATGGGTATTTTCTCAAAAGAAAAGTTTGTTTCTCCAGCCATTAGAAGTGAAATTCCGAGACACTTCATTGCGAAGGCTATGGTTTT
This sequence comes from Thermococcus paralvinellae, assembly GCA_015662175.1. Taxonomy (GTDB): domain Archaea; phylum Methanobacteriota_B; class Thermococci; order Thermococcales; family Thermococcaceae; genus Thermococcus_B; species Thermococcus_B paralvinellae_A. The sequence continues at coordinate 4,921 of DQUR01000020.1, forward strand.
TGCGTTACCTTTCTGTTTCATAGTTTCAGCCAATCTATACCATATTTTGACAAAATCCTTCGCCACATCTTCCGGTTTAGAAGTCCAGAGTTCTTGAGCTAAACTACTTGAAAGAAATCTTTTTAATCTCCTGATCTTTGCATTTGAAAAGCGTTCCTTCGAATAAAATTCTTCCAAAATATTTATCAGTTCTTCAGGAGATTTGGGAACGGGTTTACCCTCAAGTAGATTACTTAGTGGGGGCCAGTATGCCTTCTCAGCTCTGCCCTTGAGCTGATAGTCGTTTAAGCCTGCAACAATCATAAGAACTGCAAATTTTCCAAATCCATATCTTTTAAGGAATTTATGCATATGGATCCATTCTGGTTCTTTTTTAACTATTTCGTTCCAAACTTGAAGGGGAATTTTAGAGAGAATTTCTGCCACATCTCTGGCAGATACCATTATCAACTCACCTCTTTATATTTTCAATTTTGCTCATTCTAAGTTAATTAACTTTACGTAAAATCTTAAAATCTCTAAACAACTTTAGACTAAAGTTTATAAAAAGCTGTTAAGCAAATGGTGGTTCCTTAAGCTCACCAATCTTTAAATGTGATCCGGATTTTTGAGGTGGTAGGACAGTTTCCATATATTACTCTGGCGGGCATCATTTCCACTGGAAACTTAACTATTTGGAAATTTATTCGCCTAAAATCAGCTTTATTCGTTTTGTATTTTTTATTTTAAACCATATACAGCTTTTTTCCTGGAAAGAGAAAAGTATATAACCCCCAATATCTTACACTCACCAATGTTCATGCTCATGGGTGATGCTGATGGCGAGAAAGAAAAAGGTTGAAATTTCCGAGAATGAAATAAAAGAGCTTGACGAGTTTGAAGAGCTCACGATAGATGCTGGAGTTACTGAAATCTCAAAGAGAAAGAAAAAGGAAATTAAGACACTTGAGGATTTGCCGGGAGTAGGTCCGGCCACGGCTGAAAAGCTTAGGGAGGCTGGATATGATAGCCTGGAAGCAATTGCCGTTGCATCCCCGATAGAGCTTAAAGAAATTGCCGGGATAAGCGAGGGGGCGGCTTTAAAGATAATTCAGGCTGCAAGAGAAGCGGCCAACATTGGAACATTCATAAGGGCTGATGAATACCTTCAGAGGAGACAGAGCATAGGGAGGATTTCCACTGGAAGTAAATCCCTCGACAAGCTACTTGGTGGTGGAATAGAAACCCAGGCAATCACTGAGGTTTTCGGTGAGTTCGGTAGCGGAAAGTGTTTTGCCAGGGATACTCCAGTTTACTACGAAAATGACGCGGTGGTACACTTTGAGACCATTGAGGAGATGTATGAAAAATACGCCAAACTTAACGGGGAGATTCCATTTGACGATGGATATGCAGTCCCGGTTGATACCGTCTCGGTTTACACACTTGATTTAAATGCTGAAATTAGAAAGACAAAAGCGGCCTACATCTATAAGGAGAAAGTTAAAAAGCTGGCAAAAGTCACCCTCGGCAATGGGATTGAACTTAAGGTAACGTTGCCGCATCCGGTATTGGTGCTCAATGAAGATGGCTTTCAATGGGTCAAAGCTGAAGCATTGCGTGAGGGCGATATCATCGTTGGTGTCAGGAAGGTGCCATCAAACTCAGGGACAATTGATCCGGATGACGCGTATCTCCGGGGCCGCTCAATTACAGCTGAACCAACGATGGAAGGTGCAAGTGTCCCAAACGTTATTTTAAATGCCGATAAAAAAGCCATAGTTGCGTTCTTGGCCGGATACGTTGAAGGCAGGGGTCATGTTAGAGACAACACTGTGGAATTACTAACCAGGAGCAAAAAGCTTGCAGATGGCTTGGTATTTCTGCTCAAGCGTCTTGGAACAACCCCCAAAGTGTCAGTGAAAACGGTGAATGGGGAGACACACTACTGCATAACGGATGAGGATCTCTTTAGCATTATTAAATGTGGCAAACAGAAATGTGAAGTCACCGGAATGTATCCCCCTCACCTTAAGAAATACCTTGGAAAACTGTACAGAGAGCTTCTCAAGGGAGACGATATAACTGTCCCCACCATCTTCACAGAAAACAAGGACTCTTGGTTTACGGAGGAAACGCTGGACAGGATTGAGCAGTACTTTATTCAGGCCAACAGGGCCAATAATGAAGCGTTAATGAATGAAATCGCAACCCGTGCCCTCAAGGTAATTTCGCTTTCAAGAAATCTTACCTTCCACGAGATTGAACGGGTTGAGATAATGGACTACAATGATTATGTCTATGACCTTGTAATTCCGGAAACTCACAACTTCATAGCCCCAAACGGCTTGGTGCTCCACAACACCCAGATAGCCCATACCCTAGCAGTCATGGTTCAATTGCCGCCTGAAGAAGGCGGCTTAAATGGCAGTGTCATCTGGATTGACACTGAGAACACCTTCAGGCCAGAGAGGATAAGGCAGATTGCCGAGAACAGGGGCCTGGATCCGGATGAGATTCTCAAGAATATCTACGTTGCAAGGGCCTACAATACAAATCATCAAATGCTCCTAGTTGAGAAAGCGGAAGAGATCATCAAGGAGAGGCTTAACACCGATAGACCCGTTAAGCTTCTGGTTGTGGACTCTTTAACAAGCCATTTCCGTTCCGAATACGTTGGTAGAGGAGCTTTAGCGGAAAGACAGCAAAAGCTGGGGAAGCACCTGGCAGATTTACACCGCTTGGCCAACCTGTATGACATTGCGGTATTCGTTACAAATCAAGTCCAGGCAAGACCGGATGCATTCTTTGGTGATCC
>DQUR01000038.1 GCA_015662175.1 Thermococcus paralvinellae
ACATAATCATAGTTGATTCCGCTGGAAGGCATAAAGAGGAAAAAGGTTTAATCGAAGAAATGAAACAGATAAGCGAAGCAATAAAGCCTCATGAGGTTATTCTCGTTATAGATGGAACAATTGGACAGCAGGCCTACAATCAGGCTCTAGCGTTTAGAGAGGCAACACCAATAGGTTCAATCATAGTCACAAAGCTTGACGGTTCAGCAAAGGGGGGCGGTGCCCTGTCAGCTGTCGTTGCAACAGGTGCCCCCATAAAGTTCATAGGTGTTGGTGAAAAGGTAGAGGACTTAGAGCCTTTTGATCCGAAGAGGTTCGTATCAAGGCTGCTTGGTTTAGGTGATCTTCAGGGTCTCTTGGAGAAGTTTGAAGAGCTGAGCAAAACCCAAGAGTTTAAAGAAGATGATCTGGAAAAATTCATGCGTGGAAAGTTTAACCTAAAGGACATGTATGCCCAGCTTGAGGCTATGAGCAGGATGGGACCGTTAAAGCAAATCCTCCAGATGATTCCAGGATTGGGATACTCCTTGCCGGACGATGTGGTTCGTTTAAGTGAACAAAGACTTAAAAAATTCAGAGTTATCATGAACTCAATGACCGAAGAAGAGCTTGAGCACCCAGAAATCATCAATTATTCGCGGATTAAAAGAATCGCCAGGGGTTCTGGAACAACCGTGAAAGATGTTAAGGAGCTGCTTGAGCAGTATAATCAAATGAAAAAATTCTTTAGAAGCATGAATAAGAGAAGTCTTAATAGGATGATGAAAAGATTTGGTATGAGGGGGTTTGGCATATGATGGAGGCATTTGTTTTGATTATTGTAAAGCCCGGCAGTGAGGAGAAGGTATACAATAAACTTAAGAACAAGCCAATGGTGAAAGAAATTTACAGGGTGTATGGAGAATACGATATTGTTATTAGGGTAGAGGTTGACAACATTGCAGGGCTTGATAGGTTCCATGATGAAATCCTCAGGAAAATAGAGGACATAGAAATGACGGAGACGTTGATAGCGAGTTCCTATGGCAGTTAGGAGGTGAAGGAGTGGAAAAGAGGTGGGTTGCCACAATCAATCTAAATACCCTTGAACTTAGATCAAACCCTTCTTTTAAATTTAAATGTCTTGAAAACTGTGCTGAATGCTGTTTTAAGCTTGACATTCCGCTCAGAGACGAGGATATAGTGAGGATTGAGGAACTTGGATACAATCCTTGGGAGTTCATTGATTATGAAAAAATATTCTACAGAGGGGACAGATTTTTGGGCCATGCTTTGAAAAAAAAAGACCCTTTGACGATGGCTGTGTGTTTCTTGGAGAAGATGGGAAATGCAAAATATATCCCCATAGACCTCTCGCATGCAGGTTGTATCCCTTTGTGCTAATAAGACAAGGAGATATAATTGGAATTTATGTAAGGAACGACGATTTCTGTAAAGGGATAAACCACCCGGAAGGTAGGAAAATTGACTCAGAATTTGTCAGGGAGTACTTCTGGGAAGTTATCGAGAAATACAGGAAATTTTCCCAATGATTTTTAGACTCGGCGATGTAATTTTCACCGAAACATATTTATACATTTTTTTGTCAATCAGAGTTCCAAGGGGGTGGAAGCATTGAGTCAAATAGAGGCAGTCAAAAAAAAGCTTAGGGTGATAAGAATACTTAAGCTGCTTAAAAAGAGATATACATATGAAGAGCTCTCAAAGATAACTGGTTTGCCAATTACAGTGCTTAACAGATATGTGAGAGGAAAAGTCCTTCCAAGCACTGATAGAGCTAAAGAGCTTTTAGAATTCCTATCCTCCTACATTAATATAGGGGAGGAGGTTAGAAGAAGAATACAGTTCGATGAACATGGTCTTTTTGACAACATGAGAGTATTGAGTGATACAAACCTAATGAGCTTAATAGCCGAAAAAGTTGCGTCAGAATACATCGACAAGAATATTTCAAAGGTTCTCACAGCGGCAACGGATGGAATACCATTGGCAGTTCACATAGCAAATGAGCTAAACGTTGATGTTGTCTATGCAAAAAAGAAGAAAGAGGTTGGAGTTGAAAAATTCTACGAAGTCAATTATGTTCCCAGCGCCTCGGGAAGCGTTATGACATTGTATCTACCCCAATGGGCTTTGAAGAAGGGAGAAAAAGTTCTAATAGTTGATGATGTGATCCGGAGTGGAGAGACCCAGAAAGCTTTGCTGGAAATGTGTAAACAGGCAGGTGCTGTGCCTGTTGGAATGTTCTTCCTTATAAGCGTTGGCAACGTTGTTGATACCCTTAAGAAAGACTACAATATTCCAATTGAAAGCTTGGTGAGACTATGATAAGCACGGGAATACAAAGGCTTGACAACATATTGAATGGGGGAATACGGGAAGAGAACAGTATAAGGTTTTCTGGGCTATTTGATGAAGACCATAGGATATTAATGCATCAATTTGTCCTTTCCCTTTTAACTCAGAACTATAAGGTTCTCTTAGTGGAGTTTAAGCAGACCCCAACTCTTTGATGGAATGGCTTAACGAATATGGCATAGATTATTCACAATCTATAGAAAGCAAAAAATTAAGGATACTTGACGGTTACCCAAATATCTACTCTAAAGTGACGATCTCCGATACAAATATGCTTCCAAATCCCTTAGACTTGCCAATAACAACAGCAATTATAAAAGACATCTTAATAAAAGGAAAATACAATTTTCTTGTCATCGATGATTTATCCGTTCTCTATGCTGATCTCCCTTGAGCGTATATCCACAGTTGCATCATTTATGGAGGAATTAATATCCCCCAGTTACTATTCCCTTTTAACCCTGCCTTTTGGATACGTTATCTCGGTCAAAGATGGTAAGGTAAGGGTGCTTAAAGCACCACCCTTTAGGTCCCGTGACATACTTCACTTATGTGAAAACAGAGAAGGGCATTCAGCCTTTTATAGTGAGCATTATGAAACCGTGGAAATGTTAAAGGAGTCCTTATTTTTAGATGAAGAGGGTATGCTGTGGGGCTGGGAAATAAGAGGATTCAGATTATTGGGGAAAGGAGTGAAGGAACACTTATCGAAAGCCTTTTTGAATACTTTGGAGAGGAAAAAGCCAAGAATTTCTTGTACTTCTGGGGAAGAAAAGAGTCCCAGGGGTTTGGGAGGATGTATATAAAAGTTTATAAAACCCTTAAAGAGGTCTTAGAAAAGGTATTCAATGAAACCAAGATTAGTGGTGGAGGAATACTGGAGATTCTTCAATTTTCTAATGACGTGATAGTTATAAAAGGAAGGAATCTATTCCCAAGGATA
>DQUR01000237.1 GCA_015662175.1 Thermococcus paralvinellae
CCAGCTTCTGCAACTGGTATAGCAGCTGCGAAAAAGCTTGGGAAAGAGGGTAGGATAGGGGAGGATGCAAAGGTTGTGAGCGTATTAACGGGGGCCGGACTTAAGACTCTGCATCAGTCGGAAAAACTTAAGATTATGGAATGTGGAATGGAGAAGCTGGAAGAATTTCTGCTAAAAAGCTAACTCACATCAAAGCTGATCTCCACCAGTTTTTTGCTCTTTCTAAATCTCACCTTCTTGATTTTTATTTTCTCAACTTCTCCCGTCGTTTTTGTGTGTCCTTTGTTGCATGCGTTGACATTCCAGCCTTCAATAACCACTACCTTTAGAACCTTAACCTCCGGGGGAACTGGGAATAAATCGTACATATCTTCGCCAAATCTCTTTTCAGCTTCTTTTCTTGGAAGTTCATACACGTGAATGGGAACGCTCTCCTTAACTTTCTCATTTGCTAGCTTTTCAATTTCGGCAATTTCCTCTGGAGTTGGCTTTCTATCAAATTTAACTGTTAGTCTTCCGTGATTCCCGCTAACGTAAACATTTGCGGTCCACTTTGCTTTCTCTCCTAACACTTTGACAACTGCACCCTTAACAATATGCAGGGCCGTGTGAGTTTTGACTTCAATCTCATCCATTGGAAACACCAGAAATGAAAGGGGTTTAAAATTATTAAGTTTGTCTAGTAATTGTAAATCAAAGATTGCTCTTTAATTTTCGAAGCTTCTTCCAGTTTAAAAATGCACATCCAAAGAATTTTTGTCAGAATATGTCATTATTCAACGAAAATGGTTATAAATGCCAAGATTGATACCCTTTTGCAGATATGAAATATTTTGAGGTGATTGAAAATGACTGAGAAGAGAAGGAGAAGGGTGGTTATTCTGGGAGCTGCTGGAAGGGACTTCCACAACTTCAACGTCTTCTTTAGGAACAACCCCGATTATGAAGTTGTGGCTTTTACAGCTACGCAGATTCCGGATATTGAGGGCAGAATTTATCCACCGGAATTAGCAGGCCCACTCTATCCAAATGGAATCCCAATCTGGAGTGAGGACGATCTGGAGAAAATTATTAAGGAGCACAACATTGATATAGCTGTTTTTGCTTACTCCGATGTATCCCACGAACATGTTATGCATTTGGCATCAAGAGCTCACGCTGCCGGTGCTGATTTCTGGCTTCTCGGGCCAAAGAGCACAATGCTCAAGTCAGGCAAACCGGTTATAGCCGTTACAGCTGTTAGAACCGGCTGTGGAAAGAGCCAGACCTCAAGAAAAGTTGCTAGGATTTTGAAAGATCTTGGTTATAAGGTTGCAGTCATAAGACATCCAATGCCCTATGGTGACCTGAGGAAGCAAGTAGTCCAGAGATTCGCAACCTATGAGGACCTCGATAAATACGAATGCACAATTGAAGAGAGGGAGGAGTATGAGCCACACATTGACTATGGCCATGTGGTTTATGCCGGTGTTGACTACGAGAAAATTCTCCGTGAAGCCGAGAAAGAGGCTGACATAATCCTCTGGGATGGAGGAAACAACGACTTCCCGTTCTATGAGCCAGACCTCTGGATCGTTGTAGCTGACCCGCACAGACCCGGACACGAGCTCAAGTACCATCCGGGCGAAACAAACTTCAGGGCCGCTGATGTAATAATCATCAACAAGGTTGAGACTGCGTATCCGGAGAACGTGCAAACCATCAGGGAGAACGTCGAAAAGGTCAATCCAAATGCTATTGTTATTGAAGCAGCGTCACCGATCTTCGTTGACAGGCCGGAATTAATCAGGGGCAAGCGCGTTTTAGTTGTTGAGGATGGCCCAACGCTCACACACGGTGGCATGAAATATGGCGCAGGTTACGTTGCCGCCAAGAAGTTTGGCGCCAAGGAAATCGTTGATCCAAGACCATATGCGGTTGGTTCAATAGTTGAGACCTACGAGAAGTACAAACACTTGGGTGCCATCCTGCCAGCAATGGGGTATGGGAAGAGGCAGATCAAGGAACTTGAGGAGACAATCAACAGGGCAGATGCCGATGTTGTCGTTATAGGAACACCAATCGATTTGAGGAGGGTTCTCAACATCAACAAGCCAGCCGTTAGGGTCCGTTATGAGCTCGAGGAAATTGGACAGCCAAAGCTCTACGACATCCTTAAGGACTTCGTCGAGAAGTGCGAGAAGCTTAAGAAGTGATTTTTGATCTTAGTGCAGTTGGATTTTTATACCTCCCTTTTAAATTGTTTTTGGTGATGAAGTTATGAAACCCATAATAGGAATTGTTGCTCAGTTTGACTGGGAAACCGGTACTTTGACAATAAACGACATGTATGTGAAGAGGATTAAAAAAGCTGGAGGAATTCCGGTTGCAATTCCTCCTCTTGTTGGGATAACAGATGTTCTTGAAGCAATGGATGGTTTAATTTTCCCAGAAGGTCCAGATATACATCCCAAATATTATGGAGGCGAGCTGACAACGAGAATAAAGAGTTTGGATGTGCAAAGGGATGAGTTTGAGCTAACGTTAATAAAAGCTGCCCTTGAGAGAAATTTGCCCCTTTTAGGAATTGGAAGGGGGGCTCAGGCACTAAACGTTGCTCTTGGGGGGAGCTTATATCAGGATGTCGTCAGTGAAATTCCGAAGGCGATAAGACACGACTGGACAAGCGGAGGCAAATTTTTAGTGCACCCAAGCTGTAAAGTTCATGAGGTTAGAATAAAGACCAACTCAATGCTTTTTGGGGTTCTCAAGGAGATTCTGGACATCAGGGGAACAAATGAAGTTTTTATAGGCGTCAATAGCTTCCATCATCAGGCAATCAGAAAGCTTGGTGAAGGCATTAAGCCAGTTGCCTATGCCGACGATGGTATAATTGAGGGGATTGAGATTCCAGAGAAATTTGCAATTGGTGTTCAGTGGCTTGCGGAATACTTGGATGAAATGCAGCCCCTCTTCGATGCCCTGGTTAAGGAGGCGTTAGAGTATAAGAAAAGCAAAAATTAGGGAAGAGATAAAGGAGGAAATCAAGAGGCAGGAGAACGAAACTGGGAAAGCTGCTGAGAAAATAGCTGAGGAAATTATAGAGGAACTAGGTGAGAGCCGTCACACGTGGGGTAGGAATAATATCCCTCTCTGCATGAGCCAAAGGTAATGTTTTTCCCTTCAATGATCCTCCTTGCTTCTTCCAAAATCTTTAGTCTGAGCCCTCTTGGTAGGTAGAGATAGCCACCAATTCTCTCCCCTTCTCTATATAGTGGCTCAAGTTTCTTCATGAGTTCTGGAAACTTCGCTTTCATCCTTTTCCATGAGTCTGCCCTGAGCTTCAGAGTTGAAACCGTTATATGAGAGACGAAGCTTAGTGCGTTGACAGTTTCCTCAAAGTCTTCCCATGTGTAAAAGGGTATTATTGGATCTATCCTTGCATAAACTGGAATCCCAGTCTTCCTTGCCTTCTTTAAGGCGCGTAATCTGTCTTTAGATGAAGGGGCATTTGGCTCTAGTGCCTTGGCCTTTTCTTCATCCATCGTCGTCACCGTTACGCCAACGGCACATTTGAGTTCTCTGAGAATATCTAAGTCACGCTCAAAAATATTTGATTTTGTTAAAATCATGCATCTCACACCGTATCTCCTAAAGAGCTGTAAGACTTTTCGTGTAATGCCAAATTGCTTTTCAATCGTTGGGTATGGATCGGAGGAGTAGGAGAGCGAGATTATAAACCTTTCAATTTTTCTAAGCTCTTTCTCGAGATTGAGAAGGAGGTTCTCTTTAACCCTAACATTAAAAGC
>DQUR01000159.1 GCA_015662175.1 Thermococcus paralvinellae
GGTAGGGGGAAAACTGTTATAGCTGAAGCTGTTATTCCAAGAGAAATCGTTGAGAAAAAGCTTAAAACCACCCCAGAAATGATTGCTGAAGTTAACTACCGCAAGAATTTGGTAGGTTCAGCTCAGGCTGGAAGTTATGGATTCAACGCTCATTTTGCAAACATTGTTGGCGCCATTTTTCTGGCAACAGGGCAGGATGAGGCACAGATAACCGAGGGTGCCCACGGAATAACGCTGGCGGAGGTAACCCTGGAGGGAGATTTATACATTAGCATAACGATGCCAAGCCTTGAAATAGGAACAGTGGGAGGAGGAACCAGGGTTCCCTCTCAGAGGGAGGCGTTAAGCATTATGGGTGTTGCTGGAGGAGGAGAACCTGCCGGGATAAATGCAAAGAAGTTCGCCGAGATAGTGGCTGGGGCTGTCCTCGCTGGAGAGCTTTCGCTCCTGGCAGCAATAGCTGCAAAGCACCTGGCCAAGGCCCATAAGGAGCTTGGCCGCTAATTTTTTCATTCATTTGTCTTAGGGAAACCGTGAGATCCAAAGATAATAGGATGATGACTTTTTCCCTCACCCTGAGCCGTGATGAGGAGCCGATGCACTGACTACTCTTCCCGGCTTTTCTCTTTGTATCCCCTTTTAATTCCCTGAATCGCAGAAATGAGTGCACCAGCCCAGATCAGATAATTAAACAGGTCTTTCAAGGACTTTGTATCCCCTGCAATTATGACAAATGGCGCAAACCCGATTAAGATTTGAAGAACAGTTAAAGAACTCAATCTGAACTTTTTAGAGAATTCACCGCTTGCAATTCGCTTAAGGATTTCTTCAATTGCTTCTTTCTTTTTAATTACAAACACACGGTAAAAGTCCTTTTTCTCAAACTTTACCTTTTCTACACTTGGAAATATGTAAAACCATCTGCTGATACCATCCGTTAGCTCAACAACATAAATCCTTGGTGGATTATTTTTTAGGAACTTCTCAACTGCCAAGAGCAGATTAGTTTCATCTGGCTCTATAAGTTTTGCTGGAGAAAACTCCTTGAATTTAATTTCAAGCTCTTTAGCAGCTTCACCGACAGTTCTGTTCCCCTCTGTCTTAATCTTGACATAAATCAATCTAAACCCCTCTTTTTTCGGCTTTTTCTTCCTTAAGGACTCTTTCTTCTTTGAGGATTTCCTGAGAGCCTCTTCCCCTCGCTTTCTTGGTATGGGAATTGTTGGAGGAGTTGTTATCGGCATTTGCTCACCAGATTACTCTGGAAATTGGTACTTAAAAATTTGTTGAAGAATAAAATCAAGAGAGCTCCCGAATCTTCTTCCTGACTAATTGACTAACGAGCTTACCATCAGCTTTACCCCTGAGCTTTGCCATAGCCTTTCCCATTATCATGCCCATTGCTCCCATTCCCTTAGCTTTGATAACATCAACGTTCTGCTGAACTATCTCATCAATTATTTTTTCCACTTCCTCCTCACTGAGGAGGGTCAGCCCTTTCTCCTCCGCAACCTGTAAAGCGCTCTTTTCGGGATGTAGTGCCAGTTCCTTAAATATCTCCTCAAATGCCTCTTTAGCAATTTTGTTGTCAAGGTAAAGCTTAAATGCCTCCGTGATGTGCTCATCGGTTATGTTTTCAATTGGAACCTCTTTCTTCAGGCCTTTAAGGACAACCACAAGGATTGATGCAGCCAATGAAGGCTTAACACCCATCTCAATAAGTTCTTCAAAGAGTTCATCCCTTTCATCATCGACCAGTGTTTTGGCCAGGCTCTTGTCAATCTTGAATTCCTTGACATAGCGCTCAACCTTGGCCTGTGGAAGCTCTGGGAGGTTGGCAAGGATTTCCTTCTTCATTTCCTCCGTTATGAGTATTGGAGGGATATCCGTCTCAGGATACATTCTCGCTTTACCCGGCAACGGACGCATGTACTGGGTGTTTCCATCCGGCAAAGCCCTCCTTGTCTCTTCCGGAACTCCATATAATGCCTCCCTGGCTCTCTGCAGAACTTCTCTCAAAGCTTTTTTTGTAATTTCTTTCTCAGCCGCAACTAAAACAAAAGCGTCCTGCTCTCCCAGGCCGAGTCTCTCAACAATTGCGTCAACCTCTTCCTGAGTGATTCCATAACCGGGAAGCTCATCAATGTGAAATATCCCCTTAACGTATTTCTTAGCCCTGTCTGCCATTTCTGTTCCTAATCTTCTCCCCGGCTGAATTTCATAACCGATGAGCCCTCTAAACTTTGGAAGCTTTAATGCAAGAACCTTCCCCCCTTTCTTAATTGCCCTCGCAATAACCTTCGATTTTGTGTTCTCAAAGATGTCGGTAACGTCATGGAACTCCTCTTTCAATTCCTCCTCGCTTACCCCTCTCTTTTTGAGTTCATCACGAATCTTGAGGAGGTTTAGTTGTCTTAAAACTTCGCGCTCAATTATGATGGGTATCATGTCCAGCTCTTGAACGCCTTTAATCTCAATCCTTGCACCGCCTTTAATTGAAACGTTTAAATCCTGCCTTATTGTTCCCAGACCCCTTTTAACCTTTCTTGTTGCCCTTAACGCATCACCTATGTATTTGGCAACCACCTTTGCTTGTTCTGGGTGGTGAATGTCGGGGGTGGTTGAAATCTCGACCAGCGGAATTCCCAGGCGGTCAATCCTGTAAATCACTTTGCCGTCCTCTCTTTCAATTATCCTTGCGGCATCCTCCTCCAGACAGATTGTCGGAATTCCAACGCTCCCCCATGGAGTGTTAACCTTCCCATTCATTGCTATTATTGCGGTCCTCTGGAAACCAGAAACGTTAGAACCATCGATAACGATTTTACGCATGAAATGAATCTCATCAACTGGGGTGGCATTAAGAAGGTACGCAATTTGAAGGGCAACCCTTAAAGCTTCCTCATCCGGCATGTGTGGGGGTTCTTCGTCCATGTAAACAAGATCACTGAACTCATAGTTTCCCTGATAAACGTAGATTCTCCCCTTTTTGAATTCCTCCAGAGCTGCTTGATCAATCTCTCCGAGCTCACTCATCGTAGGCCTCAGCCTTCTCTGAAACGTAAAATCAACCTCTTCATAGAGCTCACTTGGCACGGGTGAAAACAGCTTTTTAGTGTCAAGCTGCCTGTGAATTTCCAACCCCACTTTAAGCTCAAGCTCTTTGTAATCAAATTCCATTACCATCACCTCAGGTATGTATCAAACCTTGTGTAGGGTGTTATTTCGCCAGCGTAGTTTGTCAGCATCATCCTCCTGACTTCTTCAAGATTCTGGGTGTGTCCAAGAACCCAGATCAGCTTTACATAAGCTGTTTCTGGGAGCATATCTTCGCATGGGATGACGCCAGCTTTGAGAAGCTTTCTGCCCGTTGAGTAGACGTTTAGATTTACCCTTCCATAGGTACACTGACTTGTCATACAAACGGCTATTCCCTCCTGGGTTGCCCTTTCGATTGAGCTTATAAGATGGGTTGGTGTATGCCCCAAACCCGTTCCCTCAATAACAATACCCCTGTATCCTTTATCAACAAGGAAGTCAATAATTTCGCTCTGCATTCCCGGGAATGATTTTACGAGGGCGACTTTCTCCTCAACTTTATCATCTACCCACACTTCACTTTTCGTTCTTCGTTTATAGTCATCCCTCAAGAATTCAATCCTTCCATTGCTCCAGATCTTGGCTATTGGGATGTCATTTATGCTCCTGAATGCATCCCTCCTTGAGGTGTGCATCTTCCTGACCTTTGTGCCTCTATGAGCCAGGCAATAGGTGTCGCCAGTTTCAC